>NZ_JANSIR010000035.1:0-6893 GCF_047462155.1 Synechococcus sp. OH2 | reverse complement strand
GCCCTGGGAGCGATGACGTTGAAAGTATCGCCGGCCCGGAAGCGGCCCACCGTCACCACCGCCGGCTGCAGTGGATCCACGTTGCGGGAGACGATGGTCTGCAAAGCGCTCACAATGTGGGATCCGACCACAATGGCATCCACCGTCTGCTGGGGAAGAGCGGCATGGCCGCCCCGTCCAATGACCTCGATTTGAAAGCGATCGGCAAAGGCCATCGAGGGGCCACTTTTGACGCCAATGGTGCCCAGAGGACGGTTGTTCCACAGGTGTAAGCCGAGGATGGCTTCTACATCTGGGTTCTTCAGCACCCCCGCTTCCACCATTGGCTTGGCTCCGCCGGGACCTTCTTCAGCGGGCTGGAAAATGACTTTGACGGTGCCTCTGAGGCTTTGGCGCTGCTGCTGCAGCAGCTTGGCGGTGCCCAGGGCAATGGCCGTGTGGCCATCATGGCCGCAGGCGTGCATAACGTTGGGGATGGCGGAACGGTATTCGACTTCGTTGGCCTCGTGAATGGGTAGGGCATCCATGTCGGCCCGCAGCGCCAAAACCGGCCCTGGCTCTTCTCCCGCGATGGTGGCCACAATGCCGGTGTGGGCGATGCCGGTCTGGTGCGGGATCCCCCAACTTCTCAGGCGGTGGCTGATGTAGGCGGCAGTTTGCTTCTCTTGGAAACCCAGCTCTGGGTACTTATGCAAGTGGCGGCGCCAGGCCACCAACTCCGGCTGTAAGGCTTGAACGGCGGGGCGAAGGGCGGGAACTTCCATAAACGCCTAGACAAGAGTCAGTCTGGGGAAGAGCTTCCTTCCCAGTTGGTTTCCCAGAAGCTGTTTAGTTACATGTCGGTTTCATAGAGTATGGCAAAAATTTTGCCAGGGCTGTTTCTTCCTAGGCCCACCGGGATCCCGTTTCTGGCGGCAGATCTTGCCAGCGGCCCGGCCCCACGGCGCGCAACGCCTCCGGCAGGGAGATGGCTCCTGAGTAAAGGGCCTTGCCCAGAATGGCTCCGGCCAAACCCGGCAAGCTCAGCAGGGCAAGTAAGTCCGTCAGCGAGCCGATGCCCCCAGAGGCAATCACCGGCAGGCGGGAAACAGCCAGAACCTGCCGCAACTGCTCCAGGTTGGGGCCGGCCAGGGTGCCATCCCGGCCAATGTCGGTGTAGATGATCCCGGCAGCCCCTTGAGCTTGTACCCGTTGCACCAGTTCGGTGGCCGGCAGGGGGGTGGTGTTCAGCCAGCCGCGGGTAGCCACCTGCCCTTGGCGGGCGTCAATCCCCACCCAGATGCGTCCTGGCAAGGCCTGAGTCATCGCCTCTAGAGTGTTGGGATCCTCCACAGCGACAGTGCCGACGATCACCCGATCTACCCCCAAGTCCAGCAACTGCCGCGCCTGTTCGAGAGATCGGATCCCGCCCCCCACCTGCACCGGGATGGCCAGTTTGCGGACGATGTCTGCAATGATGGGCAAGTTAACCGAATCCCCGCTTTTGGCCCCGTCCAGGTCTACCACGTGCAGGCGAGGCGCCCCTTGGGCAGCCCAGATTTCTGCCTGCTGGATGGGGTCGGCGGCCACCTGTTCCGCCTGGGCGTAATCGCCTTGGTAAAGACGCACGGCGCGGCCCTGCAAAAGGTCGATGGCGGGGATCACCTCGAGAAAGACACTGGCGTGAGGCATGATGGGATCCCTGGAGAAGAGCTTTTCCAGTATCGCCCAGCGGGGATCCTGGACAAGGGCAGCGGATAGGAAAACCTTTGGGGCGACCATGAACGCGCGTCAACTGGCCCTCTTGGCTCTGCAGAAGATCGAGCGGCAAAACGCCTACGCCGACCTGGTGCTGGAGCACCTGTTGGCCCATAGCCGCCTGATCCCCGCCGACCGGCACCTGGTCAGCGAGCTAGTGTACGGCATTACCCGCCGTCGCCGCACCCTTGATGCCCTGATCGACTGCTTTGCCCGCCGCTCTGCCTACCAGCAACCGCCCGACTTGCGGCTGATTCTGCACCTTGGCCTTTACCAACTGGCTTTTCTGGATCACATCCCCCCCAGCGCCGCCATCCACACCAGCGTGGAATTGGCCCGCCAGGTGGGCCTGGGATCCCTGACAGGGGTGGTGAACGGCATCTTGCGTGCCTACCAGCGGCAAGCGTTGGATGGGGCGGAAAAGGATCCGCTCAAGCCCTTACAGGACACGCTGCCCACGGATCCGATTCAGGCCTTGGGGATCCGGCACAGCTTTCCCGACTGGCTGGTGCGCCTCTGGTGGGAGCGCCTGGGGCCAGCCGAGACCGAGCAGTTGTGCGCCTGGTTCAACCGAGCGCCCCACCTGGATCTGCGGGTTAACCCGCTGCGGGCAGATGTGAACAAAGTCATTCAAGCCTTGGCAGAAGTGGGGATCCCCGCCTCACCCATCCCTGAGGTGCCGGGCGCCCTGCGGCTAGGGCGGCCTGCCGGCGATATCAGGGCCCTGCCGGGCTTTGCCCAGGGCTGGTGGAGTGTTCAGGATGCCAGCGCCCAGCAGGTGGTGCATTGGCTGGATCCCCAGCCGGGAGAACGGGTGATCGACTGCTGTGCCGCCCCCGGCGGCAAGACCACCCACATGGCCGAGCAGATGCAGGATCGCGGCGAGATCTGGGCCCTGGATCGCCATCCCCACCGCCTGCGGCGCCTAGAGGAAAATGTGCAGCGCTTAGGCTTGCGCTCGATCCGTCCCCTGGCCATCGACCTGTTATCCCTGAGCGCTGCTGCCGAACCCCCTGCCCCCCTGCCCCCCTGGCAGAGCGCCGACCGGGTGTTGCTGGACGCTCCCTGCTCTGGCCTGGGAACCCTGCACCGCCATGCCGATGCCCGCTGGCGCCAAACCCCCGATCAGGTGCAGGAGCTGGCCCATCTGCAGGGCCGGCTGTTGCAGGTGGCAGCCCGTTGGCTCAAGCCGGGCGGACTGTTGGTGTACGCCACCTGCACCCTGCATCCTGCCGAAAACGAGGCGGTCATCCAGTCTTTTCTGAACCGGCATCCCCACTGGGCTGCCGAAGGGGATCCCCTGCTCATCTGGCCCCATCGCCAGGATCGGGATGGATTTTTTATCCAACGGCTGCGCCGCTGCGATTAAGCCTTCCCCGTCCCATCTCTCCTCTTCCTCCGCATGGCTTCTGAGCTGCTCACCAGCCCAAAAAACCCTTGGATCCGGCAGTTGCGGCAGTTGCACCGCAGCAAAGGCCGGCGGGAACAGGGCGCCTTCTTAATAGAGGGATCCCACCTCCTCGAAGAGGCGCTGGGGGTCGGCTGGCCTCTGCGAGCTGTCTGCTACACCTTCGATTGGGCCGAGCGTCATCCCCAGTTGTTGGCCAGCCTGCCCCAGCATCTGCGGCGGCAGGCCGTCAGCCTAGAAGTGATGGCGGCCCTCTCTACCACCGAGTCTCCGGAAGGGGTTGTAGCTGTGGCCGTTAGCCGGCAAATCGCCTCCCCTCCCCCAGAGGCGTTGCGCCTGGGCTTGGTGGTCGAAGCCCTGCAAGATCCAGGTAATTTGGGATCCCTGATCCGCGTCGTGGCGGCCACCGGAGCCGATGGCCTCTGGCTAAGCGCAGACAGCGTCGATCCGGAAAACCCCAAAGTCCTGCGGGCCTCCGCCGGCCAGTGGTTTCGCCGCCCGCCGCAAGTCTTGCCCGACCTGCCCACCTGGATCCAGGCCTGTCGTCGCCAAGGGATCCAAGTTTTGGCCGCCACCCTCTCCCCTCTGGCCACCTGCCATTGGGATCACGACCTCACCCGGCCAACCCTTTTTCTCTTGGGCAACGAAGGGGCTGGCCTAAAGGCATCCACCATCCAGCAGGCCGATGCCCAGGTGCGAATCCCGATGGCCGAGGGCGTCGAATCCCTCAACGTGGCCATGACAGGGGGATTGCTGCTCTACGAAGCTTTGCGCCAGCGGCGAGCCCAGTTGAGAGACACAGCTTAAAGAGCCGCCCTCGTTTCACAACTCCTCATCTGCAAAGATGGGGGCCTCAACCTCTTCCTGCTCTCCCTCCTCCATCCCCCCCGGTCGGCTGGCAGAAACCGTTACCCCTGCAGAAAGTTTTTCCCGCACAGCCGCTTCCACCTCCGCCAGGATCTCCGGCTTTTCTTTCAGGTAAACGACCAGATTGTCTCTCCCTTGGGCCACATTCTCCTCTTTGTAGCTGTACCAGGAACCGCGTCGTTTGAGAATGCCCATCTCCTCAGCCAAATCGACAATGCAGCCGATGTTGGAGATGCCCTGGCCGAAGATGATGTCAAATTCTGCCCGCCGGAAGGGGGGAGCAACTTTGTTTTTCACCACCTTGACCCGCGCTCGGATCCCGTATTCTTCAGCACCTTTTTTTAGAGTTTGCACGCGGCGAATATCCAGCCGCACCGACGCATAGAACTTGAGGGCATTGCCGCCGGTGGTGGTTTCCTGGGGGCCGTAGCCCATGCCGCCGATTTTGGAGCGCAACTGGTTAAGGAACAGAACAATTGATCCGGTTTTGCTGACGTTGCCGGCAATCTTGCGCAGTGCTTGGCTCATCAGGCGGGCCTGTAGTCCCATGTGGGCATCTCCCATATCCCCCTCGATCTCGGCGCGGGGAACCAGCGCTGCCACCGAGTCCACCACCACAATGTCCACAGCAGCAGATCGCACCAGTTGATCGACGATCTCCAAAGCTGCCTCCCCCGTGTCTGGCTGGGAGATGAGCAGATCCTGGATATCCACCCCCAAAGCTGCTGCATAAGTGGGATCCAGCGCGTGCTCGGCATCCACAAAGGCGGCTGTTCCCCCTCGTTTTTGCACCTCGGCAATGGCGTGCAGAGCAACCGAGGTTTTCCCAGAAGATTCCGGCCCGAAGACTTCGATGATTCGCCCCTTGGGGTAGCCACCGCCCATGGCCAAGTCGAGGGTGATAGCGCCGCTGGGTATGGTCTCCACCCGCATCTGGGCCGCATCTCCCAAGCGCATGATCGCCCCTTTGCCGAAATTGCGCTCGATCTGGCCCAACACTTGATCCAGAGCTTTGCGTTTCTCCGACTTCAACTTGTCCAAGTCGTCTCCATTGTTCACGGCAGAAGCTTTGCTTCGGGTCATGGCCAGCACCCTCCCCCAGGAGTTGCGGTGGAAAATCGAGCCTGCATTCTAGCATTGTCGCCTTGTTGCCCTCAGCGGATCCCTTTATCTCCCTCCAAATTGGAGTCAGCTCGTACCTTGCCTCAGTTCCCAGCTCCCCTCTCCCTCTGGGAGAGGGGCCGGGGGTGAGGGGAAGCTGCCGGCCAACTCTCGGCTCGGCCTTCCAGAACGGGTAGAGTGAGTCAAAAAGACCAGTTCGGGAATCCTGCTGTGCTCATGACCCTGGTGTTGCAGTCCCCTGGCCCGATTGTGTTCGCCTGGGGCCCGTTCAGCCTGCGCTGGTATGGCCTGCTGATCGGCTTGGCAACTGTTTTGGGCCTGTTTCTGGCCCGCCATCTGGCGGCGCGGCGCGGCATCTCGCCCGATTCCATGTCCAACCTGCTACTGTGGCTGGTGGCGGGATCCCTGCCCCTTGCCCGCCTGTACTACGTGGCTTTTGAGTGGGAGCGTTATCGAGATGGCCCTTGGTGGAAAGTCCTGGCCCTCTGGCAGGGGGGAATGGCCATTCACGGCGCTTTGCTGGGGGGCACCGTAGCGCTTTACCTATTTGCCCAGCGGAATCGGCTGAACTTTTGGCTGCTGGCCGATTGCATCGTTCCTTCCCTTAGCCTCGGCCAGGGGATCGGGCGTTGGGGCAACTTCTTCAACAACGAGGCCTACGGAGAGGCTTTGCCCCCGGAGAGTTCTCTGTGGGTACAACTGCAGCTCCCCGACGGATCGCGGGTACATCCCACTTTTTTGTACGAATCCCTCTGGAACTTCTGCCTCTTCGGGATCCTGCTCTTTTTGAGCTATCGGCGTCAGCCTCCGCCTGGTAGCCTCCTGGGTCTCTACCTGCTGGGGTATAGCCTTGGACGCTTCTGGATCGAGGGGCTGCGCACCGACAGCCTCATGCTGGGGTCCTTGCGAGTGGCCCAGGGAGTGAGCCTGTTGCTCATCGGAGCTGGCTTGGCCGTGATGCTGACCGCTCAAAGACGTGCTTCTATTTACCCGAGCCAAGTGAGGCCCTCACCCGATCTCTCGACAGGGATCCCCACCCCTGAGCACCCCTCGAAGGAGCCGTAAGCCATGGCGAGCGCACGAGATGAAGAGCTTTGGCAACAAGCTTCTCCTCTGGTGTTGCCCTCTGCCGCTGCCACCCAATCGCTGGCGGCCCTGGTAGCCCAGGCTGTCGTTCGCCTCCTTGACTCTTCAGGCCAGCAACACAACCCCCAGGGCAGGAGCAGGATAAACTCCCCTCCCGGCCTAGTGATCCTTCTAGAAGGGAACCTGGGCAGCGGCAAAACCACGTTTGTACAGGGCCTAGGCCAGGGCTTGGGGATCCCTGAACCCATCGACAGCCCCACCTTCGTGCTGGTGCAGGAATACCACACGGGACGGATCCCTCTCTTTCATTGCGATCTCTACCGTCTAGAGTCTGCCCCTGGCGGAGCCGAGTCCTCAACTCTCGACGATCTGGGGCTGGAAGAACTTTGGAGCCAAGTTGGGATCACCGCCATCGAGTGGCCTCAGTACCTGCCCTACTTGCCAGCAACCTATCTCTGGCTGCGCCTAGAACTCCATTCCCAGGAAGAGGGATCCCGCCTGCTGTACGCCAAAGGCAAAGGATCCCAGCTCGCCCACCTTTGGCAGCAAGTGCTCTCTCAATTGAGTTAGCAAAACATTCAAAAAAAGAGCGAATTTCTATCCATAAAGTATAGTCACTCGCAACTAGGGTAAGCTACCCAAGTGGTGACAAAAGTTTTCTAGATCTTTGTAG
>NZ_JANSIR010000034.1:0-3510 GCF_047462155.1 Synechococcus sp. OH2 | reverse complement strand
CACCCCAACCCACATGTCAATACCCCACACCAAAATCCCCCCCGACGGCTCCCCTGTGGAGAAAAGAGCGATTAAAACTGTTTGCGTGTAGACATTCTTAGGCTTCGACTATTAGCATGGTCTCAAAGGCTGGGCTTTGGAGAGGATGCACTGCTGACTTTGCGTAAGGGGGGAAGAGAGGGGGCACGTCCGGCTCAGTTGGCTGGATACCTATCACTCCTTTTCCTTGGGGGAGTACTATGACCCTCACTACGCGGGCTTTCGCACCTTGCGAGTAATTAACGATGACCGGATTAGACCCTCCGCCGGCTTCTCGACCCATCGACATCGAGACATGGAAATCACTACGTATGTTTTGGAAGGGATCCTCGAGCACAGGGATAGCCTGGGCACGAGATCAGGGATTCGTCCTGGCGAAATTCAGCGAATGACGGCAGGCACAGGGATCCAGCACAGCGAGTACAACCCCTCATCGGAGGCGGAGGTGCATCTGCTGCAAATCTGGATTTTGCCGGAGCAGGAGGGCTTGGAGCCCAGTTATGAACAAAAAGCGACGGGTTTGGCAGAGCATCCCAATGAGTTTTGTTTGATTGCCTCTCGGGATGGGCGCCAGGGATCCGTGGTTGTGCATCAGGACGTGAATCTCTATGCGGCGTTGATTGAGCCAGGACACGCCATCAGCCAACGCTTGGATGAGAAGCGCTACGCATGGCTGCAGGTAGCTCGGGGCAATGCGACTCTGAACGGGCTGCCCTTGCAAGAAGGAGATGGCGTAGCTATTGCTCAGGAAGGGGGGATTCATCTTTTTAGCAAAGATGGTGCTGAAGTATTGCTGTTTGATTTGGCTTGAGATTGCCTTTTCGTCCTATCTTGACTACCTTCATCGCTAGAATTTTCCAAAGATTCCGTCTGCAATGTTGCAATCATCTTAATCATCTTAATGTGGTTGTTACGAGGTAAAGTTGTTCAGAAAAATGATTCAAGTCATGCCCATCTACTCTTAAACACAATGAGTTGCGGCACAAAGTCGAGAAAATCTCATAAAACTGCTTTAAATTAGCCAGGACGCATTCTATGGCGGCACTCTGGCAAATCAAGATTTCACGGTTTATTTACTTTGACTTGAGCACGCAAATTGTCCATATTGTTCGGTCATCATTACTTCCAGACGGATTAGCTGCTAAGTTGACCTTGGCTTTATCATATTAGAAAACACTATCTCGTTTTTATTTCCTAAAATAAAAACAAACTTAGAGATGAAGGCAGATCCATAGCTTGTCAGTTGGTCATTTCTCTTGATAATCAAAACATCCCATTTCTCTTTAAAGCAGCAATCACTATCCATCACCTGTATACGAGCTAAGATTCTTTCGTCGTTTGGCAGATCGGAGATAGCGAAGCCAGACTCGACGTAAAGTTGTAACCTTGGCAAGTCTAGCAAATCTGCCACAATTACCGGAGGACAGCTTTGGCTGACAAGAACTTTTAGCTGCTCTTGAAACTGATGTAGATCCTGAACTTGCTCATAGATGGCCAGCCTCGTATCTATAAGATCGCTGTGAGAAGTGCTCATAAAAAAGCGAATCTCAGATCTCCCCTTGTAAAAATCTGGCAATTCCCCCTTAAATACCCAGTCCATTAGGTTAGCTACTCTGTACTTAGGATGCCATTCTGAAAAAAACTTTTCGTGGGCTCGCTTAGCCATCTCTATAGCCAGCTCGTGGTTCTCCAGGTAAAACTTGATCTTCTCTATCAGCTCTGAGAGAGAGCTGTAAACATCACAATACAGGCCAGGAACCAAATACTCATCAAAACCAGAAGCAAATGAAAGGCGATCTGTGAGCAAAAAACCTCCTGCAGAAATAATCTCAAAATTCCTAAAGTTAATGTCGCCATTTAAGCTACAATTTAAGGAGATTAAAGAGTGAGCAAAAAGATGGGCTGCTTCCTCTCTAGACCCTTGTTTGACAACCAAGGGTAATTCAAGCTGCTTTAGAGCACCGACTAGGAAACAGCGTCTTGGATGAATCGGGCTCAGATGACCTAGGAAAGCAACCTTTTTCTCTTTATTTTCTATCCATTCATGAGCAATGGTACGCATAGATATGAGAGGTAGCCATGCTACATTCTTGAAACCTGTTGCAGCAAACCAGTGCAAGTGATGGCGATTATGAGGGGTCACCACATAATCAAAATCTTCTTGTCTGCAATAGCTTAAAAAATTTGAGAGATAATGCTCCGTAAGCTGAATACTACTTCCAAGTAGTCTCCCGTGATGGGTATCTCCAGCCAACAAAACAGTTGGACAGCCGAATTTCTTAGTGCCTAAAACTCTCGAGCTAAAGACGGATGACCAGACAATAACCAAATCAAAATCTTTATCTTTAATACGATTTGATTCCTGCGCAAACTCGTAAATATCATAGTCTCCTAAGGGGGACTCAACTAAGTCTTCGGAGGTAGTAATATAGCTAAAGCCAAGGCCTTTTGCAATTTCTTCTGGGCACAAAGTTACTTGTCGGCTAGAGAAAATGGGAGGTGGGATATAATCCGGCGGTATTGGCCAACTGAGGAGAACGCGAGGCTCTAAAGTTTCAGCTTTTAGGTCGCCCATAACTTATCCTCCGCTTATGGCTCTCGTAGTTGTAGGCAGTAATCCAGTCACAGCACCGCCGTACTATAACACACGTAGGCAGGGACTGGCTAAGTGCTTGGAGCAGTGCTGCCAGTAGGGGTAGGACTCGGTGTTTGAATGCCCGCTGGACACTGCCAAGCTGAAAGACAAGCTAGAACGGTTGTGGCTGCCTCTGCTGAACCTCAAAAAAGACAGCCTACGGGTGTACTCTTTGGATGCTACCGTCAAACAATGAATAAAGGTCTTCGGAGGGTCTCTCCCCTACGAGCCGCTGGACTACCTGATTTTCTGGGGTTCCCTGGCTGGCCGAAAATGTAAAGCTTTGTGCGCAATCCCTTGGAGTGAGCCATCACCAGCCTAGCCTTGCCGGATCTAGATTTTAGGAGAAAATCGGGGGTCTTTTCCCGAATTGACAAGAAGATTCAAAATAGTACCTCTAGCAAGAAAAATGCCCTTGTTTGCACTTATAGCAAGGAGATGGGAACAATACGAATTAGCAATTTTAGGTCTTAACTGTGATCGAAAGTCAACCTCTGCTTTGCTAACTAACTATGCTTATGAATCTGGCCGCAAAGCGGGATAAAGTCTTATATAAAATGGTGTGATCTGTAATCCAGTTGTTTGTCAAGTTATTTCCTTGCCGGAGCAGAGAGGAGATGAAAAACTGATAGTAGTTTGATCATCGGTAGTTTAGGAGTCTATATTTTCGAATTGGTTGACTTAGTACTGCTACTGTCCTGGTCAACCAGCGAAGATCTGCGAAAGTCTCTCCTAGAGTAGATATTCTATCTTAACAACGATAATATATCCAAGTATCGAACCTTTGACTACAAAGATCTAGAAAACTTTTGTCACCACTTGGGTAGCTTACCCTA
>NZ_JANSIR010000032.1:0-865 GCF_047462155.1 Synechococcus sp. OH2 | reverse complement strand
CCCCTTGGCCGTCCCACAACCCCGCCTAGCCGTAGCTAAGCGGTTTAGGCTCTTTCCCGTTCGCTCGCCGCTACTAAGGAAATCACGGTTGTTTTCTCTTCCTGCGGCTACTAAGATGTTTCAGTTCGCCGCGTTCGCCCCCTTAGCCTATGGATTCAGCTAAGGGTGACAAGGCTTTCGCCTTGCCGGGTTGCCCCATTCGGGTACCTGCGGATCACCGCTTCCTTCCAGCTCCCCGCAGCGTTTCGTCGGTAGCACGCCCTTCTTCGCCTCTGTGTGCCTAGGTATCCACCGTGCGCCCTTCTTCACTTGACCGCACTCATTGGTGTCCTACCTGCGTCTTGCTCCCAAGCTGCTAGACAGACAGATGCCCTGCCTCTCTCGCAGGCTTAGAAGCCTCTCTCTCTTGCTATGCAGTTTTCAAAGTGCTTGCCGGCTCAACCCGGCTAAGGATCTCTTAACTCTCTCCCTAGACCCTTAGCCCGGTCGTTCCTCGGCTGGATTCAACCCCAAAATGGTGGAGGTAAGCGGACTCGAACCGCTGACTTCTGCCGTGCAAAGGCAGCGCTCTACCAACTGAGCTATACCCCCAGCCCAGACCTGACCCACTCCCCTTCGCCAACTCTTACCCACCAGGCAGTGGGCCATCCTGGACTCGAACCAGGGACCTCACCCTTATCAGGGGTGCGCTCTAACCACCTGAGCTAATAGCCCATCCCTCGCCACCAGAACCTCAGTCAACCATCCCTTCAACCCTGACCGACCTGGGATAACCTCTGGTCGTCCACTCGTTACTTGAGGACTCCCAAGGTGGGTCTCCCTAAAAGGAGGTGATCCAGCCGCACCTTCCGGTACGGCTACCTTG
>NZ_JANSIR010000031.1:0-1599 GCF_047462155.1 Synechococcus sp. OH2 | reverse complement strand
ACTTACCCGACAAGGAATTTCGCTACCTTAGGACCGTTATAGTTACGGCCGCCGTTCACCGGGGCTTCGGTCGCCAGCTTCGCTTGCGCTAACCGACTTCCTTAACCTTCCGGCACTGGGCAGGCGTCAGCCCCTATACGTCGTCTTGCGACTTAGCAGAGACCTGTGTTTTTGGTAAACAGTTGCCTGGGCCCTTTCACTGCGGCCAGCTCGCGCTGGCACCCCTTCTCCCGAAGTTACGGGGTCATTTTGCCGAGTTCCTTAGAGAGGGTTATCTCGCGCCCCTCGGTATTCTCTACCCACCCACCTGTGTCGGTTTCAGGTACGGGTGACAACCTTCATCGCCTACGAGCTTTTCTTGGCACTACCCTTCACCACGCGGAGTCCGTAGACCCCTCCCAATCCAATCAGGGTGTGGCTAGCTCTCGTGCGTCCCTCCTCAGCTCCAGTTGCCAGTCAGGGATTATCAACCCTGTCTCCATCGACTACGCCTTTCGGCCTCGCCTTAGGTCCCGACTAACCCCCCGCGGACGAACCTTCCGGGGGAACCCTTGGGTTTTCGGGGCATTGGATTCTCACCAATGTTTGCGCTACTCAAGCCAACATTCTCACTTCCGCCTCGTCCACGGCTGCTTGCGCTACCGCTTCTCCCTACCGCGGAACGCTCCCCTACCATCAAATCCACAACTTCGGCGCATCGCTTAGTCCCGTTCATTTTCGGCGCAAGGGCGCTTGACCAGTCAGCTGTTACGCACTGTTTAAAGGGTGGCTGCTTCTAAGCCAACCTCCTGGTTGTCTCTGCACCCCCACCTCCTTAATCACTGAGCGATGACTTGGGGGCCTTAGTTGGTGGTCTGGGCTGTTCCCCTCTCGACGATGGAGCTTATCCCCCACCGTCTCACTGCCGACTAACCCTGGCGTATTCGCAGTTTGGTTCGATTTGGTACAGCTCTCGCCGCCCGCATCGATTCAGAGCTCTACCCCACCAGGTACCTGTCGACGCTGCGCCTCAACGCATTTCGGGGAGAACCAGCTAGCTCTGGGTTCGATTGGCATTTCACCCCTAACCACAGCTCATCCGATGATTTTTCAACATCAACCGGTTCGGCCCTCCACTTGGCTTTACCCAAGCTTCAGCCTGGCCATGGTTAGATCACCCAGGTTCGGGTCTACAGCGTGCGACTAACGCCCTTTTCAGACTCGGTTTCCCTCTGGCTCCGGCATTCCCGCCTTAACCTGCCCCACGCTGTAACTCGCTGGCTCATTCTTCAACAGGCACGCGGTCACCCGTTCAATCGGGCTCCCACTGCTTGTAGGCACACGGTTTCATGCTCTCTTTCACTCCCCTCCCGGGGTTCTTTTCACCTTTCCCTCACGGTACTGGTTCACTATCGGTCACACAGGAGTATTTAGCCTTGCGAGATGGTTCTCGCGGATTCACACGGGATTCCACCTGCCCCGTGCTACTCGGGATCCGGCCGGCGCCTTCAGACTTTCGGCTACAGGACTTTCACCTTCTCTGGTGCAGCATTCCATCTGCTTCGCCTAGCCCTCCAGCTACCCCTTGGCCGTCCCACAACCCCGCCTAGCCGTAGCTAA
>NZ_JANSIR010000029.1:0-4481 GCF_047462155.1 Synechococcus sp. OH2 | reverse complement strand
CAACCCCCCAACTCTTGGGGGGTTGTTGTCCCAAGGGGTAGCTCTACAGTTTCTACAGGTGTAGGGTTTGACACTCCTACCGCATAAAGGCGGGGGATTCTTACGCAGTTCAAGGACGAACTCATAAAGGCGCTATCAAGACGCCTCTAGACAGAACCTTGTGGCAAAACCTCAAGGTTTCGCTTACTTTTCTGTTCGCGTAAGCAGGAGGGAGTCCTTGTAGGTTGGCTGAGACGTTATTATCTCCCAGACGCTTGCTACCAGTCGAGTCTTTCACCATGATTGGGTGCCCGCCTGGGAACGGTACGCCTTCTCAGCAAGCATACCCTTGACGAGCAGCTAAAGTTGCTTACGGGCTTTCCCGTCCCGTACTAAAGTGGGGGGGTACCAAGCTTCTATGCGGCAATACGTTCTGCGGAGATTGCGTCTTACTCTCCTCAAAAGTAGAGGATCCTATTCTGATCAGCCGCTGGGATCGCTTTTGCGCAAAACCAGTGCCCTAGGGCTGCGGCTTGAAGAATGGACCTGAAACTTGTGGAAGTCCTGTAGGTAGACGAAATTCCGCTTCCGGAACTATTGGGGTGCTTTCACAGGAGAGGGTGGTGGGTTGTTGCGCAAAAAGGGCTGTACGGCTACGAAGCCCAATCCGAAAGAGGCGACTACCAAAAGAACTGCAGCGGCCATCCACAGCACAGCGGAGCCTTGGGATCCGTGATGTTGATCGCGCACCCGTTGGTAGACGCTGGTGGAATGAACCTCGCCACCCATATTTTGCATCAACTCTTCCAGGGAGGGAATCTGATAGCCGGCACGGGGGTAAGAAGGCTCAGTAGGAGTGTCTTGACGGGGACGGGGGGGTAGAGTGGAGGGCTGAGATCGCGGCTCGAAAGAGGAAGCGGCAAAGTCAGAGTAAGAGGAAGTTGGATAGACGTTGCTAGAGAAGGGTGAAACCTCGCTGCGAGCTTGGCGTCGCTTGAGGCGATTCAAAAAATCATAGGGGGGAGAAGCTTGGTCAGGTTCTGAGGACAGGCCATCCCCTCGAAAAGGGGCTGCAGCGGCCTCTCTTTCAGGAGCAGCGGCTTGGCTTGTGTCAGCAAGCCGTATGCTGATTTGCTGTAGGCGCTTCAAGGCCTGACCCAATTGCCCCTGAAATTCTTGCGCGATGGCAGTAACTTCTCCAGACAACTGTTGATGCAGAGCGTGCAGGCGCTGATTTTCGGAAGAGAGGCGGCTCACCTGCTGACGGGCAGATTCCAGCTCTTCGGCCACTTGTTGATACACCTGGATGGGCACTGTCCCCGGCCCCGTCTCTAGTGAGGCAGGGGTGCGAAAGCTGTTGTTGCCGGGCAAGCCACTGGGGTTGCCGTTGCGAGCTCCAGAGGGGCTAGAACCCCGAAAGTCGTACTGCATAAATTGAATCGACGCGTAAGAAAGGATGAAAAACTGAGGAAGGTGGGCAGCAAGGGATCCTGAACAGACAAAGCCGCAAGGCTCACCTAGCGGTAGCGCTGAACACCGACCAGCCGGGGATATCTAGCGCTATGCTTAGTGTAGGCGGCAATTGCTAACCCAAGCATACCGCTAAGCTGTTTGGATGGGAGCCCTTTTCTGGCAGTTTTTCTCGGCGGCAAGCGCTATTTTGGGATCCCCGAGAGATTGCTCGAGGCGTCGTTTTGATCGGGGAGTTTGGGAATACCCCCCACCCAGTCTGGAGAAGCTGTGGATTCCGACTCTGAAGGGGGAGAGTTCCGCAGCGGCCGCTCCAGATCTCGTCGGAGGGGGGCCTCCAACCGTTCCAACTGTTCCAGTTCAGTAACAAAGTCTTTTATACCCTGGAACTGGCGGTACACGGAGGCAAAGCGCACATAGGCAACTTCGCTCAGGCGCTGTAGGCGCTCCAGTACCATCTCGCCGATGCGTAGGGTAGTTACCTCTTGAACGTCTTCCAGTTGGAGTTTTTCTTCGATTTCGTTGACCAACTCCTCCATCTGCTTGACGCTAACTTGGGTTCTTTGGCAGGCGTGCATCACCCCTTGGAGAATCTTGTTGCGGTTAAAACTCTCCCGGGATCCATCCCGTTTAATGACCATGATGGGCATGAATTCAATGCGCTCGTAGGTGGTGAAGCGGTAGCCACAGGACATGCATTCCCGCCGCCGCCGCACGCTTTGGCCACCTTCTGCCGAACGGGACTCTAAAACGCGAATTTCTTGCTTGCCGCAGCGGGGACATTTCATGACGTGGGCTCCTTGAACCAAGTAGCACAGAAAGGGAAGGTGCTCCAATTTTAGCCAGACGGCTGGCCCAGGGAGTTGCTCCTAGGCCAGGGATCCCACCAAGCAGCAGCTTGCGCTTGGATTTGGGCTTTTAGCTCCGGCTGCAAGCGATCCAAGTGGGCCAATACCCATTTCATCCTCCCTAGGGGGGTCAAGAGGGAGCGGTGGCGCAAGAGGAAATCCCAGTAGAAGGTATTAAAGGGACAGGCGCGTTCGCCAACCTTTTCGCTGGGATTGTAGCGGCAATGGCGGCAGTAGTCACTCATTCTGCGGATGTACTGGGCAGAGGCGGCGTAGGGTTTGGTGGAAAGCATGCCCCCGTCGGCAAAAAGGCCCATGCCGATGACGTTGGGCTGCATCACCCAGTCGTAGCTGTCAATGAACACGTCGTGAAACCACGCTTCCACTGCCTGGGGTTGGATGCCGCTGATGAGGGCAAAATTGCTGAGCACCATCAGCCGCTGGATGTGGTGGGCGTAGCCGTGGCGGCGAATTTGCCCTAGGGTGTGCCGTAAGCAGGCCATGTCGGTTTCGCCCGTCCAAAAAAAGTCCGGCAGGGGGCGGTGGTGGCCAAAGAAGTTCTTCTGGGCATAGCCCTGGGGCATCTGGTATTCGTAGAAGCCGCGCAGGTATTCCCGCCAGCCCAGGATCTGACGGATGAAGCCTTCAGCGGAAGGAAGAGGGATCCCGCCGCGATGGTAGGCCTGTGCGGCGGCGGCGAGGACTTCTTGGGGGGTGAGAAGCCCAAGATTGAGGTAGGGAGAAAGGAGGGAGTGGTAGAGGAAGTCCTCCCCAGCCTGCATGGCATCTTGCCAGGGACCGAAATGGGGCAGGCGGTGCTGGATAAAGTCTTCGAGCACCTGCAGGGCTTGGGCACGGGTGACTGCCCAGCCAAAGCCCTCTAGGGATCCAAAGTGGTGGCCGTAACGTCGCCGCACTTTCTCCATCACCGCTTGCGTGATAGCGTCGGGAGGAAACCTCAGAGGAGGTGGGTAGCGCCGGCCAGGCTGAGGAGGCTGCCGGTTTTCCCGGTCGTAGTTCCAGCGCCCGCCCAGGGGTTGGGAGCCGTCCATGAGGATGCGGAAGCGTCTGCGCCCTTGGCGGTAAAAGTCTTCCAGAAGCAGGCGCTTGCGGCCTGAGGCCCAGTCGATAAACTGGGAGGCTGTCCAGAGGAAGTGGTTATTTTCCAAGACCAGGAGGGGGCAGGGGAGAGCGGATCTCAGCTTTTCCACCTCCGCTCGAACAGGAATGTCGGCAGGCTGCATGAGGCGGATTTGTTGTAATTGATGCTGCCTGGCCCAGGCCTGCAGGGGTTCAGCAGAGTCCTCAGCTTCCACATAGGTAACGGGGTGGCCGCGCTGTTGCAATTCTTGGGCAAAGTGGCGCATGGCCGACCACACCAGCACCAACTTCTGCTGGTGATGGTTGCGGGAGCTGGCCCAAGCGTGGGACTCGATAAAAAGGATGGGGACGCAGTGGGGAGGTAGGGTTGAGAGGGAGGCAAGGGCAGCTTGCTGGGGGTGCAGTTGGTCGGGGAGGATCCAGACACCTGTGGAGCCAGAGGGTGGAACGGTCATGGGGGGGTAATATCGCGGCCTCGAGGATCTCTAAGGGCAGCCCAAGTTGAGTGTAGCGCTAGGAAACAGGGCTAAGGCCATGAAGACGACCTCCAGTCGGCTAGCGGCAGCAAGAGGGGGGATCCCCTTTCTCCCCGCCTGGGCGGGCCTGGGGATGGCGGCCCTACTGCTGTTGCTGGTTTGGAACTGGACGGATCCCCTGCCGCCAGCCTGGGATGAGGCGCAGCACCTGTTGCAGGCGCAGGCATTTGGGGATCACCTAGGCCGGTTTCGCTGGGAAAAGGTGTGGTGGCAGCAGCTTTTGCACTTGAACCAGCGCTATCCGCCTCTGGCCTATTGGCTGGGGATCCCGTTGGCAGCTTTGCACCCCTTTAGCCGTGCCGATGGGCAGTTGCTCAATTGGGTGTTGCTGGGGATCCTGACCCTGGCAACCCAGCGGCTGGGCCAGCGGATTTACCACTCTCAGGAAGTGGGCTGGTTGGCGGCGGCGCTGCTCTTGCTTTACCCGGGGATCGCGGCTCTGGCCCATGTGTACATGTTGGAGCTGCCGCTGGTGGTGGCGGTGACGCTGGCCCTCTGGGCGCTCTGGGCCTACGGGGAGGAACCGTCCTGGTGGGGGGCGATGGGG
>NZ_JANSIR010000028.1:0-7451 GCF_047462155.1 Synechococcus sp. OH2 | reverse complement strand
ATCCATCCCCACCGTCTATACGGTGGGGAATTCCGCACCTTACGTTAAACCGCTGCAGAGCCGTCTTTAATATCCCCTTAACCTCGACCGGCGATGCAAACGCTAGCTTAATTAGATGGGATCCCTGTTAGCCCTCAGTGTTTCGGTCAGGTTGACCAGGTTTCTGGCCTGCCTGTGAGAAGTGGTCTGTCTGTGAGTGTTTCTTCTCCCCAACCCTCCGAGCCGGTTCGCATTGAAACCACGCGGGACTTGCTAGCAGCCCTGCGAGAAGGGCGCTCCCTGTTGGGCGCCAACCTTGAAGGTGCTTACCTCTCGCGGGGCCTGTTCGACCGCATCCAGATGCCCAAGGCCAACTTGACGCGGGCTAACCTGCGCTCGCTCAGTATGCAACAGGCAGATCTGCGGTTATGCAACTTTCGCCGTGCCGAGATGGAGCGGGCCAACTTCGCTGCCTCCGACCTCCGGGGATCCAGCTTCAGTCAAGCCCTGGGAGACTACAGCAACTTCACTGCTGCCAAGCTGGACAAAAGCAGCTTTCAGGAAGGCCGTTTCAGCCACTCCATCTTTCGCGAGGCCAGCTTGGTGGCTGCCAACCTAGCGGAAGGAAACTTTTTTGCCGCTGACTTTCGCCAAGCCAACCTATTTCGCTGCAACCTCTCCCAGGCCGTCCTAGCCAGTTGTCAGTTGCAACATGCCAACTTCAACCAAGCCCTCCTGGTGGGGGCCAACCTACAAGAGGCCCAAATCGAAGGGGCCAGCTTTGTCGGCGCCGACTTTACCGACGCCAAGCTCTCGGACGAAATGCGCAAGTTCTTGATCGAGCGCGCGAGCGGCACCAACGAGCTTACTCAGCGGGATACCCTCAACACTCTGCTGGCGGGGCTCCAGCCCAAGTCACGCAAACTGTTTGGATTGCTGTGAGCTGTAGCCGAAGTCACTCTCCCGCCAGCCGTAGCAGATCAGTTCTCAGGAGGTCAAGGCACCGGCTGATCCCTCAAAATTGGTTGAGGTCGATTCCAGCTTCGCGGGCCATGGCCCCTATCCCTTTGGTCTTGAGGGTTTTCAGGGCCTTGGTGGAAAGGCGCAAACGCACAAACCGCTTGCCCTCCTCCCACCAGACGCGTTTCCACTGCAAGTTAACCTCCTGCAGGCGCTTGGTACGCCGGTGGGAGTGGGAGATGGCGAAAGCGTTGTTGCGTTTTTTGTTGGTCAGTTGGCAGCGACGTGCCATGAGATCCAAGGGAACTCAGCTTCGCTATTCTATGGCCTCTTTTTGTCGAGCAGCAAGCTGCAGTTGAGCTTGCAACTGGGCTAGCTCTGCCCTCAATTGGTCAAAGGTTTGTTGGCAATGGTTGACGCTTCTCAGGGGTAGCTCTTCGTTTTTGGCGATGCAGGTGACCTCTACAGACCCGTCAGCGGCTTGGCGGCTGCGATCCACAAAGACCTCCACCGTCACCAGCTTGGTGTAGGGATTTTTTCCAGGCGGCTCGCCGGCCACCCAGTAGTCAGGGCTGTTATGTAGGACGGTAAGCTGGCAACGCTCCAAGACCGCGCGGATCGCTTCGCTTAGCTGCTCGGCTGATCCCATAAGCTGAGTCACGCAGGAGTATCGAGCCATAGAAGAAGCAGGTCACCACGCTCATCTTACCATCAAGCTTTCGAGTTCTGGCCTGTCCCAGTGGGCAGAGGGCGAATCGGCAAAATATGCGCTCAAGAGTAGCCTCAATCGGCTGGCTAACCCGGCGGCAAAGCGGTGAACTGCGCTAGAACGTAAACAAAGCCTTCCCGGCTCTGCGGCTAGCTCTTTTTTCAGGAGAGTTGCCTATGTCTAGGGTCTCCTCATGGGGGCGTTCCCTCTTGCTGCTGCTGGGATCCCTTGCTCTGGGTTGGATAGGCGTGTCTTCTGCCCAAGCGCAGCCTTTTCAACCGGGTGATCTGGATGGGGATAGCCGCTTGACGGTGCAGGATCGCAACCTGTTGGGGGCCTATTTGCGCGGAGAACGGGGGTTGACCGACGACCAGATCCGGGCTGCCGATGTTGACCAGGATGGACGAATTACAGAAGCCGATTGGCAGATGTTGCAGCAGCGCATTCAGGCGGCCACGGATGTGCCCACTGGACAGGTGCAGTTGGATTCTGCCTACTCTGGGCAGGTGGTGGATCGCCTGACAGGGCAGCCCTTGGCCGACGTGGAGGTGGCCATTCCGGGAGCCGGGATTGCGGTGCGCACCGATGCCCAGGGGCGGTTTCGCCTGCCGGGGCCGCTGCCGGCAGAGGAGATTTTGGTGGCGCGGCTGGAGAACTATTTGCCCTATTCCCAGAGCACAGGCAGCGGACAGACCGGCGGGGAGCGACCTTGGCAGTTACAGTTGGAGCGCTGGGATCCCAACAGCACGCTGGTGCTGGAGGCCAATGTCATCCGCCTAGGCGATAACCGGTATTCGCCTGAGTCGGCGGCTGCTGGCCAATTTCTTGCTCCTGCCCAAGGGGGGGAGATGACCCGCTCCTTCAGCCTAGAACGTCTGCCGCCCCGTCCACCAGTTCTGCGGATTGGATCCCTGATTGGGTTGGATACAGCCGCCGCCTATCGGGCCGGACAATCCCAGATCCCTAATGCCGACATGTCTCCCATGCGAGTGCTTTTGAACGGGGTGGAGGTAGAGCAGATCCAGTTGGGAGGAGACGGCTTGCGCATCCCTCTGCCGCTAGAGCATCTGCGCCTGGGCCTGAATACTGTTACCCTGCGCACTGGCAAAACGGTGATCCAGCCTGGCAGGATCGCCGGCGACCCTCGGATAAGTATCCCGCTTTTTGGTGGATCCCTGGATATCTTTGTGCCGCTGGGGAGTAACACAATCGGCCAGTACGGTGGGGCCTGGGTGGACTATGACGATGTGCAGTTGGCCAATGTCACGATTGAGATCCCCAGCTAAACGCCCAAGCTAACTTGCGCTGGCTAGGTCTTGGGATTTTGTTCCTCAGAAGCTTGCCCGAAGCCTTTTCGACTTTAAGGGGGCTCTGGGGATTCTGTAGGTTAAAGTGTCTGAAAGTGTACGGCGAAATTTTTTGGGATTTTTCTGGAGGTTGACCGCCACACCGAGCACTATGTGGATTTGGCACTGCAACACGCCCGTCGTTTCGCCAGATGGCCGGGCCCTGCTGCTCCGGCCTAAGCCTACCCTTCAGCAGCGGGGATCCCTTTTTGAGGGCCGCGTGGGTCACCCCGCTGGGATGGATGTAGGGCGCAGCCCCTCTCCCTAATCCACGAGGGTGGCACAAGGAGGCAACGGCAAGGGGTATAGCTGACTCAAAGCCCAGTCAGCTACCTAGAGAGAGCAGCGCTAAGGATCCGCTACTTCAAAAGCCCACAACCCCCGCTCAGCCGGGATCCGATGCAACTGTCCCTGGGGAAAGCGCTGCTGCAGCGCTGCCCCTTGCTGATTCCATACCTCCTCGTTCAGGAACAGGGTAAATGGCGGCTGGAGATCTTGGGTGGGCAACGCCTCAGGGGAAAAGACCTGCACCTCCTGTCCCGAGCCGGCAAAAAACTGGATCCAACTCTGCCAATAGATGGGCTCTCCCCAGCTGAAATAGGGGTAGGCGGCGCTGGCAGCCAAGTAGAAGCGGTAGTCGGGATCCCCTTGTCGGGCCGCCACGTAGCGCCCGGTGGCTCCCACATCGTTGCCCTGGGTCCAGCCCTTGTGGACAAAATCTCCAAAAATCGCCAAGTTCCATCCGCCAATCAACAGCATCGCCCCCGCCATCGCCACTGCCGGCAGCCACTTCCTCCCTGGGGATCCCCAACGCTCCAGGAGACCGGCCAGCGCCTGGATCCCTTCCAGAGTTAGGTAGGCTACAAAGGGCAGGATTACCAGCAGGCGGGTGTAGTTGGGGGCTTTGGTGATGGCCAAGCTAAAGAGCAGGTAAAGAAACAGGAAACTGCCCATACAAAGCCAGTCGTGGGGCTGGCTACGCCCCTTGCAGAGGCGGTAGAGGCCAGATCCCAGCCCCAGCCAGATCAAAACCCCCGTCAGCGGATCCACAAAGGCATGGCCGTAGTTGGGGTAGATGTAGCCCCGGTCGTGCTGGCTGGGATCGTTGAACATGCTTAGGCCATTGCGGATGTTGCGCCACACCGCCTCTGCCGGCGTAGCCGCATTGACCCACCTCTGCTGCAGCGCCCGCCCTTCCGGGAAAAAGAGAAATTGCTGGCGGGCATACTCGGCGCTTTCTGGGGGGGCGGTGGCAGTAGCCACCAGGATAGGCGCAGCCACCAGGAAAAACCCCAGCGCCGCCGGCACTGTTAGCTTGGCCAAAGTCCAGAAGGGGTTGACCTGATTATCCCCTCCTTGCAGCTCCTCCCGGCCCAGGAGCAGGTAGAGGCCGCCAAACAGCAACCCCAACAGGATCACCACCCGCCCCGGCAGATAGCCGTAGAGGGAGAAGGCCGCTGCCCCTCCCCCCAAATACAAAAGCAGGGGATTTTTTTCCCGCACGCCCTTTAAGAGCAAGGCTAGCGCTGCACACTCCACCAGCACAATCAGATTCTCCCGCATCGCCATGCGGCTGATGCCTAACAAGGCGTGGTTGGATCCCAGGAGGGCCGCTCCTGCCAAGGCCAGCCGGGGGTTCCAGAACGACCGAAAAAACCCATAGGCCACCAGAATGGTGACAACCCCGAAGGCGGCATGCACGGTGCGCACATTCACCAGCGTGACTCCCCCCATCAGCCGCGTCAGGCCGCCAAAGAGGCTGAACAGGAAGCGGGGGAAATAGAAACACTCTGGCATCAGCCCAAAGATATCGGGGTAGCGCACCCCTGAGGCCCGCCGCGCCATGGAGGTGATGACAATCTCGTCGGTGTTGATTTGAAAAGGGATGTTGGCCAGGTCGTAGAGGTAGATGGGGGCAAAAACCAGCGCCAGCAGCCCCAGGTGTAGCAACTCCTGACGCCAGCGCAGCCGCGTCGGATCCCAAGGGAGCTGAGCCGGAGGAAACTGGGCCACATACAGCCCCACCAGCAGGATGCTTAGCAGCCAGATACCCATCTGCAGTACGTGGTAGCCAAACACGCCGTACCAGAGGGTCAGGGCTATTCCCAAGCCCAGGCCGGATCCCAGCAGAGCCGGACGCCGGGAAGTTGCCAGGGTATCCCAAACTGCCATAGAACTGAGAGGAATCGACTGCTCTCAGCCTACCAGGCCCAAGTTGTTCTCAAAACCGCCCTACCCCCAGCTTCTCTCCCGAAGGACGGGAGAAAGACCCCAAGGCTATAGAACTTAGGAATTGAGGCTGCGGCCTACCGGTCGCAAGGATTGCCAGCAGGGATCCCCAAAGTTAGTAGCCCCGCATCCTCTCCGTCTCCCGCTCCAGTTCCGGATCCATGAAGTTGGACGGATCGTAGAGGAAGCGGTTGACCTCATCTTCGAGGCGGTAAATCTCAAAGGGCTCCAATTGTTTGCCAGTTCGCAAGGCCAGCAGGTAACCGTCCACCAGCAGCCTTAGCTCGTCAGTGCGCTGATAGCCGCGATGCCAACTATCCACCAGCGCGTCGGTTAGAGCTTGATAGTGCCGGATTAGCTTTGGGTCTTGCAACATGGCGCTCCCTTGCCCCACCTGTTCCCATCCTAGCGTTTGATTTTCGTTTGCTAGACAGAGATTACAAAAGCGGGAGAGGCAGCACTATTCCTCAAGAATGGGCAAGGTTAACCGCGAGGGCGTGTTGCCGCCGCTGTGAAGAGTAAGGGTGAGAATGCGGGCCTCGATGAGCCGCTCTTCTCGCATCCCCGTACCTGTATTGACGGAGTAGGCCGGGAAACAGGCCGCACTGAGGCTGAGACGCAGGGCGTGGCCACGGGGAATGCGGATACAGGTAGGCTGACAGGGGATTGAGATGGGGGCATTGGGCTGGGGATCCTGCAGACGACGGTAGCCCTGGGAAAAGTTGTACACCTGGCCGTCCGGCCTGACCACGGAGAGCACGGCGCAGAGATCCAAGCTGGGGCTGTCGGCTTCGACGTAGAGCTCTGCCGTGATATCCCCCGCCAGGAGGAGGTCGGTTTCCAGAGGGGGAGTGGTGTAAGTGAGAACATCGGTGCGGCAGTCGAGGGCAGAGCGCTCTTGCGGCCCGGCAGGATAAACCAGGTGACCCCCCAGGGCTGGCACCGGTCGCCAGGGATCGTGAACAAAAGTATCCGACTGTTGCCTCAGTGGGGGTTCCGGGCGGAGGGATCCCTCGAACTCAGAAAGGGCAGCCAGGCCGGTGCTGTGCAGGTAAAAAGCTTTTGGTTCCGGGGTGGGCCAGGCCTCTAAGCTGCGCCAGCGGTTGGCTCCCATCTCGAATAGGCGCACCGGCAGCTCCTGGAGGATCCCGGTGTCCTTGCCTTTGAGGAACTGGTCAAACCAGCGCACCTGCAGCCGATCGATGGGGCTGACGGCCTCGGGGCCAAAGTCCAGCGCCCCCACCCTGCGCCCCCAAGGCAGGTGGGCCCAAGGGCCGATGATCAGGTGTTGCGGGTTTTGGCTGCGGGCACTCATCTCCCTGTAGAGGCGTAGGCTGCCACTCAGATAGCTGTCAAACCAGCCGCCAATGTGCAACATCGGCAGATCCACCACCTCTAGCCGAGGGGAGAGCTGGCGCCAGTAGTCGTCGGGTTCGCTGTGCTCCAGCCAGTCGAAGTAGTAGGACTGGGGCGCGTATTGCTGCAGCACGCCCGGCTTGAGGGGGATGGGATCGTAGAGGGGCAAGTTGCGGGAGGCTTTGAAGAGGGCCTGGTAAGCGTTGGCCTCTCCCCGCCGGCGGGCTCCCTCAGCTTCCAGTTGCAGCGCCCAGCTGAGGTTGTTGGAGAAGGCAAAGGCTCCCCCCGGGTAGGCGGCATCGGCGTAGAGATCGTAGGGCAACATCGCCGGGCAGAGGGTTTTCAAAGCGCTGGGACGGCTGGAGGCGGCATAGAGTTGGGTCATGCCCTGGTAAGAAAAGCCGTACATGCCCACCACACCGTTGCTCCCTGGCAACGTAGCCGCCCAGTTGACCGCGTCAAACCCATCTTCAGCTTCGTGGCGGAAGGGGTAGAAGGAGCCCTTGGAGGTGCCCCGCCCCCGCACATCCTGGATGACCACGATGTAGCCGTGGGCCGCATACCAGCGCGGATGGGCGTACACCACCGTCGAGGCAATGGCCCGCCCGTAGGGCTGCCGCATCAGCAAGACCGGGTAGCTCCCCCCGCCTTCTGGACGATAGACATCCGCATCCAGTTGGATCCCGTCGCGGGTGAACATGGAAACGGTTTCGCGGGGGCGCACAGGCAGCATGGTTGGGTAAGGTCAACGAAATTTGCCGAAGAACTAGGCACAGGGATCCCTGGAGAGCTCTTCGATAGAAAATTCCGGGAGATAGAAGCATTTTAACGTAAGGTGCGGAATTCCCCACCGTCTATACGGTGGGGATGGA
>NZ_JANSIR010000027.1:3201-8602 GCF_047462155.1 Synechococcus sp. OH2 | reverse complement strand
TCTCCTTCCTCTTAAACCCTGTACCCTATTTTAAATTAACAGGCTGTACCTCGACCATCCACAAGAAGCCATCGAGATTGCCCGCCGTGCCTACCAAGCCTTCGACAAACAGTGGCACCCCCGCCACCGCATCCAGAATCTGCTGGACTGGGTGTTTGGCGGAGAGCTGCCCGAACCCTTCCGCTACTCGCCTCGTTTCGAGGTGCGTCACTTTGTCAGCACGGCTAACTCTCACCTGATAGACACCCGCCTGGCTGTGTATGAGCCTGTGCAAGAGCTGCATCGGGTGCAAGAGCGGCTCAAGGTGTTTCTCAGCCGCGGCTGTCCTGGGGTGATTGCTGCTGATTTGCTGGACTTGCCGCGGCTGGAGCTGTATGGGGAAGGGAGCTTTGTGGATCCCTGTGCTCTCTTGCAGCAGAGGGGCGTGGCTGGACGGGTGCATGAGCTAACAGAAGAACCAGCAAGCTGGCCAGTGTTTGATGTGGCTGTGTGTACAGTTGAGGATCTCCAGAGACTGAAGCAGATCCTCAAAGCCAACTTTGCATTTGTTCTCGGAGAAAACCATCAACTTATCTTTGCCAATAGTAATCGGTTGATGCAAAGCTATAGGCGAGAGTTTACCGTAAACCAGCTTAGTTTTGTGGTATGGCTCTACGAAGAGATATTTTCCCATGAATCTACATATCTCAATAACTATAACATCCCTTCATTTATTCCTGGAGTGAGAACTATTGTTGACATAGGGGCTGGTGTGGGGCTTGCCAGTGTCTACTTTCATGGATTTTGCCCAGATGCAGTTATTCATTGTTTTGAGGCGGATCCCCTGGCCTTGCACCTGCTGCAGCAGAATGCTCTTATTTTGGGCAACTGCCATGTGCATCCAGTGGGCCTAGCAGGGCAGAACAGCCTCAGGACTCGTCGTCTTTGGCCAGAAGACTCTCAAACAGAGTGGGGAGTGGAGCAGGTGTTGGTCTTTCGGGAAGCCAAGGCAACCCTGCAGGAGCTAGGTCTGGAGCGCATCGATGTGCTCAGGGTGGCTATAGGTGGACAAGGGGTAGAGGTGTTGGCTAGTTTGGAGCCATGGCTCAAAGACGTCAAGGTCATCTATGTGGAGTTTGGCTCGGAGCAGAACCGCAAGCAGATTGACCAGATGCTGGATCCTTCTCACATGATCTGGCAGGGGGAGATCATAGCTGGTCAAAGAGGATCCCTCTGCTATCTGCGCAGAGCTTAGGAGTGGACTCTTGAAAAGAGAGGAGATGCGAAAGTCATGAACTCAACTATCGTTGTTACAAGCGCAGACAGCAAGTTTTTTGAGTTAGTCCAGGGAACTATCCTCTCTATCCGAGAGAAGCCACAGGGCTACTCCGTCGATATTGGATTCTTTGATGTAGGCCTCACTCCAGAACAGTTGCAGTGGATAAGTCAGTACGTTGACCACGTCGTTGAGCCAAGTTGGAATTATGACATTCCAAATAGTAATAGCTATCCTAATTATCTTAAAGCTTTGTTATCTAGGCCATTTCTACCTGAGTATTTTCCGGGCTATGAGGTTTACATTTGGATCGATGCGGATGCCTGGGTGCAGGAGTGGTCTGCGATTGAACTGCTTGAACTAGGAGCAATACACGCAGGCTTCGCAATTGTTCCTGAGCTAGTAAATACACTTTTCGATCCATTTCCATTTTCTCATCAAAGTTTCCACCTTTCGAGGTATATGAGGTACTTTGAGACGACATATAATCATCTGTATATAAGACCGACTCTCAATGCTGGTGTGTTTTCTGGAAAAGACCAGGCTATTCACTGGGCGGTGTGGAAAGAAAGAAGTAGGCAAGCTATCTCTATGAGCTTAGACTTGTACTCAGATCAGTATGCTCTCAACGTAGCTCTCTACAATGATCTAGGATTGGGCAGTTTTCAGGTTTTACCCTTGATTTGCAATTGGACAGCTCACAGTCAGTTACCTAAGTGGGATCGGGAAAGAAAACTCTGGGTTGAACCCTGGAAGCCTCACAGCCCTATAGGTATCCTACACATCACCCACAAAACTAAGGATAGAGAAACTCAGATAGTTAGCAGTACTGACGGCTATAAAGTTGAAGCCAGTCTTCGGTACTCTGGAAAGCACCTT
The DNA here is from genome assembly GCF_047462155.1 of Synechococcus sp. OH2. Taxonomy (NCBI): domain Bacteria; kingdom Bacillati; phylum Cyanobacteriota; class Cyanophyceae; order Synechococcales; family Synechococcaceae; genus Synechococcus; species Synechococcus sp. OH2. The sequence goes on along the minus strand of NZ_JANSIR010000027.1, from coordinate 6,468 downwards.
TCTCCAGTCAGAAGATATGATTACGTGTCACTCAACCACAGAAAAATTTATCTGGATCGCGCTTTCCCTTCAATGACTTCAGTGAACCCAAGCTCTCACCCCCGGCCCTACTTGCGGAAAGAGGTTCCCCATCTTTGGTACGCAGACTTACGTCAGCCAATTATTGGTTTTGTCAGCCGAGATGAAGCACATATCTTGTACAATACTGCTCTTAAGCTCCAAGGAAAACCTGCTTTGGAGATTGGGTGTTGGCTAGGTTGGTCAACTGCTCACCTTGCATCGGGAGGAGTTGTTCTTGATGTGGTGGATCCTGCTCTGGCCAATCCTCAGATTTATGAAAGTGTGGATCAGTCTCTCCGCCTGGCGGGAGTTCGCTCCAATGTCAACCTGTATCCCGGCTATAGCCCAGAGAAAGTAGAAGAGATTGGCCAGGAAAATGACCGCCGCTGGTCTTTGATCTACATCGATGGAAATCACGACGCGCCAGCTCCTCTGCTGGATGCTCAGGTGGCAGACCGCTACGCTGCTGAAGATGCTCTAATTCTCTTTCACGACCTTGCTTCACCGGATGTAGCCGAGGGCCTAAACTACCTGAGGGATCGAGGCTGGAACACGATGATTTACCAAACCATGCAGATCATGGGCGTCGCTTGGCGAGGCAACGTCCAGCCTGTGGAGCATATTCCGGATCCTGCTGTTGATTGGACACTGCCAGAGCATTTGAAGGGATACCCGGTATGCAACCTTGAGTTATCGAGAGTTTTGGAAAAGGTTAAGGCCTTTACCCTTTTGGGCTTTGAGCGTCTCTGGAATCTCTACACCTTGGCCAAGCGAGTCTGCCAAGAAGACATCCCTGGGAACTTTGTCGAGTGTGGCGTTTACAAAGGAGGCAGCTCTGCACTGCTAGCTTGGGTGATCAAAAACTACAGCCGCCGACCTCGCAAGGTTTACGCTTTTGACACCTTCTCAGGGATGCCTCAGCCAACAGAAGTAGACCGAGATTACAGAGGAGTTTTTGCCAATGATACTTCCTATGGAGCTGGAGCTTTGGGTGCTCCTATCTCGGAGAACTTGGAGGTGATCAGTAAGGAGTTAGGAGTTTGGGATCTCATTGTTCCTGTGCAGGGACTGTTTGCTGACACATTACCAGCTTACCGCGACCAGGTCGGCGAGATCGCTTTTCTACACGCGGACGCTGACTGGTACCAGTCCACAATGGATATCTTTCAGAATCTTTATGAGCAGGTTAACTCCCAAGGATTTATCCAAATCGATGATTACGGGCATTGGCAGGGATGTCGAGAGGCTGTCCACGACTTTGAACGAGAAATTGGGGCTTTCTTTCGGTTACATAGTATTGACTATGGCGGAGTCTGGGTGAGCCTGGCTGAGAACCTGCCAGTAGTGAGAGATAGCTTAACAGAAACTACACTTCCGCAAGGGATCCCCCTGAGCAAGTTTAACGTCGTTCTTTTTCCTTACTGGGAGCTGGAAACGGAGCAGCTTGTGCAGGAGTTGGAGAAGCTGCTGGAGCAAATCTTGCTTAGTCCAAATCCAAAAGACTATGCTCTTATCCTACTCGGGGATCCGGATCCACAGCTAGCCAATCAAACACTAGAAATGGCGGCGGGGAATGTAATCCTCAAACTCATGGAGAAAGGAGAGGAAGTAGCTGAGGAGCCGCTTTGTTCTGTGGTGTCTGGCTTGAACCCTTGGCAGTGGGAGAGGCTGATTCAGCATATGAACTACCGCTACGCTCTGAAGCGGGAGCGTTTTCCCAAAGGACTACGGCCTGCTGTCCAGAAGCTGCCTGTTTTGTTGATTGCTCAGTAGGATTTGCCGCCTATCCTCAACCCTCTTGAGGGGAGGGGGGCTTTAAAGTGCATTGGGATCCACCCCCAGTTCTCGCAGCTTTTGGGCCAGGCGCTCCGCCCGCTGTTCGGCCTGCTCGGCTCGTTGCCGATCTTGTTCAGCCCTTTGCCGCTCCAGTTCGGCCTCGGTGGGCACTAGTTCACCAGAAGAGGTGGCCCAGCGAATCCATGTGGTTTCGATGTCCCGAAACCTGCCTTCCCATTTCACCAGGTACAGTCCCAGAACTGCGCTCGGCAGGCGACCTTCTGCATCGACTTCAATCGGCTCATAGCGGTCGCCCCTCAGCCGAAACCCCGCCCAGTCCTCCGGCTCAAACGGGTCAAACCAAAAGTACTCCGGCACCCGGATAATTTGCTCGTAAAGCTGCTTTTTGCTTGTCTTATCATCCTGGGCAGTGCTGGGAGAAAGAAGCTCAATCACCACGTCTGGCCCTTTGCCCTGCTCCCAGATCACCCAGCTTTTGCGCTCGCCCTTGGGCACTCCCAGCACCACAAAATAATCAGGCCCTCGGAAATTGCGGCTGCGGGTCTGCTCCAAGCTGTAGTAGAGGAACATGTTGCCGCTGACAAAGCCATCAGGGCGCTGTTGCAGCCAGGTTTGGGTGACGGAGATGAGCAAGTCCATCTGGCACTTGTGTCGCCAGCTTTCCATAGGTACGCCGTCGTCGTAGGGGAGCTCGTCTTGGGTAGGGGGCCAGTCGGGTAGATTAACCGGATCCGGCACCTCAATAATCGGTTTGGGGTTGGTCATTGCCAGTTCTCCGAGAGGTATTTTGGGCTGGCCAGTTTTCTTTACAAAGTATCGGGATCCACTCCCAGTTCTCGCAACTTTTGGGCCAGGCGCTCCGCCCGTTGCCGTTCCTGCTCAGCCCACTGCCATTCGATCTTCTCAGCTTCTTCTGGTGTGGGCATCAGCTCCCCACTGGGGAAAAAGTACCGCAGTTGCTGGTTAGGAATGCCTAGGCGCAGCCCCAACACTTCCCTCCAGCGCCACCTCTGCTCCGGTGGCTCAATCTCCTCATGCCGTTCCCCCCTCAGTTGCAAGCCCGTAAACTCCTGCGTTTCGGGAGAAAAGTAAAAGTACTCCGGCGTCCTAAAAACCCTTTCGCAAAGCTCCCGCTCTTCATCCCGATCCACCTTGGCTGCCGATTCCGAAAGCGGCTCGATGATCTTCCCACACCACCCAAGAAGGCAGAGAGCGGTTTTCTACCCCTTTGACCAAAAACAGATCCGGGCCGCGCAAGTCTTTGTTTTTGAATTGCTCTCGGCTGTAGTAAACGGTGAGGTTCCAGGCGAGGAAGTAGTCGTTGCGATCCTGCCAGAGGCGGGTGAGGCAGCTCACCAGAATCAAAAGCTGCAGGGCGTGGAGGGAGTGTTCCATTTCGGGTTCATCGCT
>NZ_JANSIR010000027.1:0-3007 GCF_047462155.1 Synechococcus sp. OH2 | reverse complement strand
CCCTGATCCCCTATCTCCCACTGTTTTGCTCCAACTTGGCTACCCGCGCTTCCAGCTTGCGCAGGGCCCGCTGCAGCTCAGGCAGGTGCCGTTGGACTGCTATGCTCCTACGCCATTCGGCAATGGGTTGGTGGGGGTAGCCGGCTACTGTTTGGCCAGGAGGAATGTCGCTGGTCACCCCTGTCTGGGCGGCCACACGCACGCCATCGCCAATGTGCAGGTGCCCCGCCAAGCCACATTGCCCGCCCAAGATGACGTGGTGGCCCAATTGGGTACTGCCGGCAATGCCCACCTGGGCGACGATCAAGCAGTGGGATCCCGTGCGCACACCGTGGCCAATCTGCACCAGGTTGTCGATCTTGGTGCCGCGGCCAATGCGCGTCTCGCCAACGGCAGCCCGGTCAATGGTGGTGTTGCTGCCCACTTCTACGCCGTCTTCCAGCACCACCCGGCCCGCCTGCGGCATGCGCCGCCAGGATCCATCAGGGAGAGGAATGTGGCCAAAGCCGTCGTCGCCAATCACGGCGCCGCTGTGGATGAGGCAATCGTCGCCAATCTCCGTGCGTTCGTGGATAACGCAGTTAGCCAAAAGCTGACACCGGGATCCAATCCGCACGTGGGGGTAGATGGTTACGTTGGGGTGGATCTGGGTGTAGTTGCCAATTTTCACCCCTTCCATCACCACCACATGCGGCCCAATGGCTACCCCCTCCCCCAACTCCACGCTGGGATCGATCACGGCTGTGGGATGGATCCCGACGGGCAGGCGGTAGGGTTGGTAAAACAGCTCGATGGCCTGGGCAAAGAGCAAGCGCGGATCCCTGCCCCGCAGGCAGGGGATGGGGCGGGGCAAAACTACAGATTCGCCTACGATGACGGCGCTGGCTTGGGTTTGCTCCAGGAGAGGCAGGTAGCGAACCTCGCTGAGGAAGCTCAGCTCGCCTGGGCGAGCTTCTGCCAGGCTGGCCACGCCGTGGATCTCCAGGGTGGGATCCCCCTCGTAGGTGCATCCCAATCTTTGGGCAATCTCCTGTAGCTGCATTAGGGTGGGGGTTCTCTACGATTGCAGCAGCCGCACCTCCATCACGGTGCCGCGCAAGTTGTAGCTAAAAGTCTCCAGCTCCAGGGGAACGCCAACTTTGACGCGGTTATTGCCCAGGACAAAACCATTTTCCGTCCGCTGGCCCCGCCCCCGCAAGGTAAACACCAGATCAAAACGATAGGGCTCGGGGTCAGGCAAGTTTTCAACCCGTCCATCCGGAAAAACTACTGGCACAGTGCGGCTGACATTTTCTATCCGCACCACCTCCACCTGGCCGTAGGGTTGGTTGCGGATGATCAAGTCAGCCTTCTGACCCACTTGAAAGGGTTCCAGGGATCGGCTGCTGACCCCCCGCACGATCATATCCACTTCCACTGGCAGCGTGGGGCCACCCCCTACCTGGACGACGCTGCCCGCCTGCCGCCCTGGGAGAAACAGGACAGCCACAATCGCCGCCACCACAATTGCCAGCGCCCCTAGATCCAGAAGGCTGACCTTTCCCAGAAGACGCCCCCGTTCATCGATGAGCCGCATGGCTCTCTTTTCTCCAATTCACTGCCCTTGATTGTAGGGCACAGCAATAGCAGCTCCTCCGCCCGCAAAGCCGGTTGAGGTTGGATCCACCTCTAGAGGAACTCAGAAGCCCCGCTTGTAGAAGATGGAGCTGACGGGAGTCGAACCCGTGTCCGAGATGGGTACTGGGGGTTCACTCCTTCACAGGCTTAGCCTCTCTGACCCTCGAGGCGGGGATCGCCGTTTAGATCCCGGCGATGGGAGGTCTCCGCCTAAGCTTAGTCTCTCCCTCGACGGAGCGGGAGAAGAGAGCTGCACCCGTTGGGGTTATAATCCGCCCACTTAACGGGGTCGTGGGAGGATCCTCGAGCTCAGGGTAATTCTTTACTGAGCCTTAGGCAGCCAGAGCAGCTGCTTTACGAGCAAAAGGTACGACGTTGTTCGCACGTACTGTGTTGAGCCTGGTGGTAACGGGATAAGCTCAAGCCCGACCTGCATCATGAACCCTTGTTCGCCACCCCGTCGAAACCGTTACAGCCCCAGGGTTTGGCTAAACCTAGAATAGCAAAATCCTTGGGGATCTGGCTAGAGCCTCTGTTAATATAACAAAAGTTGTGTTACTCTCTAAGAACTGAAAACTTGGGTCGGTAGCTCAGCGGTAGAGCACTCGGCTTTTAACCGATTGGCCCAGGGTTCGAATCCCTGCCGACCCAGCTTTCGATACTGTTGCTCCCTCGGCCTGTCCCGAGGCAGGATTTATAGAAAGGCAGGGGGGAAGGGCGAGGTGGCCGTTCTTTCGTGGCCAGACCTGGGCAAAGAGGGGGAGGTAAAGCTGTTGCTGGCGCCGTCCGTGGAGGAGGCGCTGGCAATTTTGGCGGAAGAGGCTGAAACTCGGGAGACGGTCTTTGTCTCCAAGCTTTGGCACCGAATTCCGGCCCAGGATGTCATCCTTGACGAGTGTCTGCAGGTGCTGGCGGAGGTAGCTTTATCCCTCTGGCCCTATTGGTATGGAGAAAAGTTTGAGCCGGGCAGAACGGCAGAGGCCCAGGTTCTCAATCGCCTCCGCGCCCGAGAGCTGTCTGCAAAACGGGATCCCGCTATTTCCAGTAGCTGGCTCAGGGCAGCAATGCACTTGTGCCAGCAGCAACGCCTGCCTGTGGTGCCAGGGATCCAGCGGGTGATCCAGGTGCAGCAACTGGCCAAGGCCATTGCCCCTCGCGAGCTAACCTTGGCTTTAGCAACCGATGAGCCAGAGCCGGCGCCCAGCTACCTTCTCGGCTTGGCCAAGGCCGCTACCTGGTTGGCCGACCACAGTCAAGCACGGCTAGTGCTGGTGGTGCCGAGTGCTTTGGCCGCTCACCCTGAATTGGCTTCCGTGAGCTACGGCGCCCTCCAGTTGCCGCTCCCGGAGAGGCGGGAGGAGTTCGACAGCTCGGTGCAGGGGGGGGGGGG
>NZ_JANSIR010000026.1:28163-37188 GCF_047462155.1 Synechococcus sp. OH2 | reverse complement strand
ACAGATCGGCCAAGATGCGCGCTAGCACCTGAGCGGTTTGCTGCTGTTGCTCGGGGTTTTGCAGCCGATCCAGCGCCACCCCCAGCAGCCAGCGGATCCCAGCCTGCATGCGCTCGGTTTGCAGCAGTTTGCGGGCCAAGTTGTGCAGCTCCTCTGGCGTGAGCAGGGATCCCATGATGGTTTTGGCAATCTGCTTGGCCAGGCGGGGCTGGTTCTGCGGGATCAAGCCGGGAGTGAAGGGGATGCGCCAGCCGAAAACCCGGTAGGGGCGATAGGGCCGGAAGAGCATCTTGATGGCGATGTCATTGGTGAAGTAGCCAATCACCAGCCCGGCCAGCGGGGGCACGAAGTAGGTCCAAAGGGCCATGGAGCAAACTTGGGGGGATCTTCTCTACTCTACCGACCCGCTCCTGCTTGCTTTTTGTCAAGGCTACTGGATGATCAGGCTCTCGCTCAGTTCCAGCTCCACCAGCGTATTGGGCTGCAGCGTCACCACCCGGTCGATGTTGGTACTCCCTGCAGCAGCACCCGCCAGGCCGCCGGCTAAGATGGGCAAAAAGCCCCATCCCCCCGTGAGCACTCCCAAGGCCAATCCGCCCGCCGCCCCATAGCCCGCCCCACGGGCGACGGTAGTGCCCACGTCGGCGTTGCGATCCAACCTGACCTGGAGGGGTGCAGACTGGCCTCTAATGAGATAGGTGGAAGAGCCGATGGTGAGGCGGTTAGCCACAAAGCGGCTGCCGACGACCCGCTCTTGGGGATCGGCGCTCTCCGACTCCTGACCAGAAAACTTGAGTTCTCGGTAGATCGGCTCAAGAGTGCCCCACACCACGCTCCCCGCCGGGATCACCACCTGGCCAAAGCGATCCACCACCGGCTCGGAAACCTCCAGATTGGCGCTGATGGCCTGGTAAGGCTGAAAAGTAAGGGGGCGGTAAACCGTGAGGGGAATGCGGGTGCCGGCAGGCAACTCGCCCCGCGCAGCCCCGGCCAGGTTCCCCCCTGGACTGAAGTCGGGCCGCCGTTGATAGGAATAGGCCTCGCCTGGCGGAGCCTGTCCACCTGGGGCCGCTTGAACGGGCACCACCGGGATCGGATCCACAGCCGGAGCTGCGGGATCCAGCGGCATTTGTGGCACCTGAGGCACCGGTGGCAGGGGATCAGGGGTGGCAGAGCTGGGGGAAGATGGAGCGCTCAGCAGCGGCAGGGTGGGGACGGGATTCGGCTGAGGAGCTTGAGGAGTAAACTCAAACTGCTGGGCGGCAACTGCAGCCGCCGCCGCAGCCCACCCCACCCCACTCACCAGCCACCCGAAGCCAACCCTTTGCCACGATGGCAAAAACGGCTGCAACGCTGAGCTCATGGATCCCGTCCAGTCACAACTGGCAGTAGCTTAACATCCTGACCAGCTCGTGCCCACTAGATTTAGTAGAGGTTAAGGGGGCGGCGGCCCTTAAAACACTATTGAGACCTGTTGAAGGCCTGGGCTGGGTTGGGTTTTCCCTAGGGGCTAGGGGAAGGAGAGGGGGAAGGCTCCCCGCCAGCCTGGGGACTCGGCGTGGGTGTGGGTTCTGGAGTAGGGGTCGGAGTGGGTGTGGGCTGGGCGGCCCGCACCTGGAAAGACCACTGCTGGATGGCAGTGTTGCCGCTAGTATCGGCAATTTGGACGGCAATCAAGGTTGGTCGATCGGTGGGCAGCGGCTCGGCTGGGGTATAGGTAAAGCCGGTGCGGCTGAGCTGGGCTTGGGCAGTGACATCTACATTGTTCACCAGCAGGGTAAAGCTATTGAGGTCGATCCTCTGGTCATCTTGAAAGCGGGCGGAGATGGCGGGGCGCGGGTTGTCGGTCACCGCTCCGTTGGGCGGGGCCAGGTCGCTGATGGTGGGGAAGGTGGTGTCGGTCACCTGCCCAATGCTGATGGTTTTGTCCGGCAATTGCACCAAGGTCACCAGCCCATTCCGCTCCAGGCGGGCGAACACCGGCGCTTCCGAGGCCCGGTCTTGGCTGCGGAAGGTGTAGCTGCCCTCGTATTGGCCAGGGCGGGTTTCCTGCAACGGCAGGTTGTAGGCGATACCGGGGATGGAAAAAGACCCCTGTGCCCCCGGGGATCCCAGCAAATACACCGTCAGGGTGTCCCCCGGTTTGACGGATCCCAGCTCCTCGCGGGCCAAGAAAGTTCTCACTTCCGGCGCGGTAGGCAGCGTTTCCACCAGCGGCTCCACGGGGATGTCCGGCGTAGCCAGGGGCTCAGGGGTGGGGGTAACCTGGGCAAGGAGCTCGGTAGGGATCCCTGGTCTGGGAATGGCAGCTCCCACCGGTGGGTCTAGGCTGGGCACCCGGCCCACCTTGGCCAGCGCTTGGTAGGTAAGAGCCGCCACTTCCCCCCGCGTGGCCACCGCCTGGGCATTCAAGCGGGTGGGATCAGGGTAGAGCACCAACAGCCCTTCTTGAAGTGCTGTCGCGATGGGGGCGCGGGCAAAGTTGGGAACCAAATTGGCATCGCTGAACCCGGCCAGGATGGCGTCAATTTGGCTTGGATCCTCGAGGAGCTTGCCGTTGGTGGCAGCGCGGGTCAAGACGGTGATGGCCTGGGCACGGGTGAGGACCTCGTTGGGACGGAAGGTGCCGTCGGGAAAGCCGGAAACCAACCCTGCTGCTGCCGCCGCGCCGATGGAGGGAGCTGCCCAGCTGGGAATGGGATCGGCAAAGGAGCGTACGGGAACGTTGGTATCGAGCCCAAAAGCTTTGGTAACGATGACAGCAAACTGGGCGCGGGTAATCGACTCATTGGGGCGAAAGGTGCCGTCTGGGAAGCCGCCGATGATCTGCCGCTCGTTCAAGCCGGCGATGTACTGGGCGCCCCAGTAGGTGCCGATATCAGAAAGTTGCGCCCAAGCGGGATCCCCCATCCAAACCAAGCTGCTGCAGCCTACCACCAGAGCTACCGTCTTCCAACCCTGCCAAAGGAAAAGGTTGCGCATTGTTCACACCTCACGATCTGCTAGGAGAGCCCCTGGGAGGTTTGTGAGTTCAAGAGGGGCCAGCTCGGACCTAGTTATCCAAGCCATAGCCCCAGACGAGGAAAGTTCTCAAAAAGTTCTCCTTGGCGGGCTGTTTTGTCGCCTGCTCAGGGTGCAGGATTGGGGTAGCGCTGGTGCACCGCTTCGATCTCCGCCACGAGCTCAGGCGACAGCTCCACCTCCAGGCAACTGAGGTTTTCCTTGAGCTGGGCCAGGTTGGTGGCTCCGAGGATGGTGCTGGTGACAAACCAGCGGCTGCGCACAAAGGCCAAAGCCAACTGGGCAGGAGTCAGGCCGTGCTGGCGGGCAATGCGTACGTAGGCGGCCACGGCCTCTTCCACATTGGGCTTGCGGTAGCGCTGGCCAAAGCCCTCAAACAGGGTCAAACGGGATCCCGGCGGCTTGGCGCCCCCCAGGTATTTGCCCGTCAGCAGCCCAAAGGCCAGGGGGCTGTAGGCCAGCAGCCCCACCTGCTCATGGCGGCAGACCTCTGCCAGGCCCATCTCAAACGTGCGGTTGAGGAGGCTATAGGCGTTTTGAATCGAGACCACCTTGGGCAGGCCCAACTGCTCAGCCAGGTGGCAAAACTTGCAGACTCCCCAGGGGGTTTCGTTGCTCAGGCCGATGTAGCGCACCATGCCCTCCTGCACCAGTTCCGCCAAGCCCTGCAGTTGCTCGGCAATGGGAACGGTGGGCCGCTCCTGGCTGGGATCATAGGCCACCCCCCCAAACAGGGGCACATAGCGATCCGGCCAGTGGATTTGGTAGAGGTCGATGTAGTCGGTCTTCAGGCGTTTGAGGCTACCAGCCACTGCCTGCTTAAGATTGTTGCGGCTAATCGAGAGAGACCCGCCGCGGATCCAGTGCCAGGGTCGCCCCGGGCCAGTGATCTTGGTGGCGATGATGAGGCGCTCCCGCGGCTGGTGTTGTAGCCACTCGCCGATGTAGCGTTCTGTGGCTCCCTGGGTTTCCGCCCGCGCCGGCACTGGGTACATCTCGGCGGTGTCGATGAAGTTAATCCCGTGCTCCACCGCGTAATCGAGCTGTTCCCAAGCCTCGGCCAAGGTATTCTGCTGTCCAAAGGTCATGGTGCCCAGACAGATTTCCGAGACCTGCAAAGGGCTGTGGCCAAGCTGGCGGTAGCGCATGGGAACTCCCGATCTCCTAACCCGAGACAGCACACCAGTCCCCATTGTGCCCAAAACTTGCCAGCCCCTGGGATCCCTGCCCCTACTCTTGCTGCAGCACAGGCATGTACTCGCGGTAGATCTGGTTTAGGATTTCCAGGCCAATGCGGGTGCGACTGTCGGGGGGACGGGCCTCGATGGCCGCCCTTACTTGCAAGATGGTCCCCACTGGGTAGGGAGAACGCAGCTCCTCCTGCTTGCCCAAAAACACATCCGTGAAGTAGTCAATCAGCCGCTTGACTTCTCCCATGTCCTTGCGGGAGATGTCCATATCCAAAACGGTGGTCAATTTGGCCCGCATCGCCTGGAAGCTTTGCTGACTGGTGTTGAGGGCCACCCGCTTGGCCAGGCTATCCACCACGATTTGGCTGATCTTCTCTACATTTTGAGTTACAATCTCGAGATGGCGGGCGGCAAAGCGCAGTTGCACTTCATGCAAAAATTGTTCTCGCTCCAGGATTTGGATGCCCTGCTGCTCCAGATCCACTCCGTAGCTTTGCAACTGCTTGTACTGATTCAAAACCCATTGGTTGTAGAACGAATCGGCCAAACCCCGCCAATAGCCGATGATTGTTGCCTCGGCAAAGGGGATGCTAAGCAAATAGGTCTCGCTGGTGATCCAGTGCAAATGCTGGGTTAGCTTGTCCCGCTCTTTCTCGTCCAAGTAGGAGGTGCGCGGCACCCAAGCTGCCCCGTACTCGCTTTTCACCTCCGCAGGGAGGGAGACCAAGAGAGTGTCGAAAAATTGGTGGAGGCTGAAAAGGAGAAACTTATTTGGATCCTGCAGGCGGTTGAGGAGCTCTTGTTTTTTCTCTTCTTGGTATTGGGCTACCAGTTGCTGGGCCTCGGCGGCCTGGCTGCGCGCTGCCTCCACATCTTGCCGCAGCTTTTCGATCGCTTCTGCGCTCGGCACCTCGGTAGCAGCAAGCTCCCCCTCTCCGCTGAAATAACTGCCGCCCGGCCCTGGACCACCGAGGCTTGCCAGCGGTTCGTCGCTGTCGTTATCCAGGGTTAAGAGGTGAGAAAGAGCCTGCAAGCGAGCTCGCCGATCGCCAGAGCACAGGGATCCCACCTCCACCGGATCCCGACTTTCCCAACCGTCCAGTCCACCGATGCGATAGAGCGTGTAAAAATACTTGCTGAGCAGAATTGCCAACAGATGCTTGTTTTTGACCTCGTTGTACTCCAAGTAGGCCCGCAGACACAGTTGGAAGGCGATGTTGGGCAGGCTGCGACACACCCTCATAATCTGGGAGTATACTCTTTGCAAGTGGGGCCGAAAGCGGCGCGGGATCGCCTCGGGTCGCAGGCCGCGCAGCAAAAACTCCGGCTGCCGCAGATCTTGAGGGGTAAAGTAAAAGCTTTCTTGCCAAAGCAGCTCGTCCAGGTCGCGGGCAAAAACCGGCTTCAACTGATCGATGATCTGCACAACGACCGCTTCGTTAAAAACCGGTATAATTTCTTCAATACGCAGCTCCTCGTAAATAGAATGCAGCCGCTTGCTGCGAAAGTCCTCGATCGAGATCAGCCCCTTCATGGTTCCAATCCGACCGTCGCTCAGCAGGAACTTATAGACCACTTCGGCAGTGGCGCCTGGGGAGAGAACGGGAGTTCCGGTCAAGTCAGGGCAAATTTGCAGGGGGCGTAGCAAGCGGCTGGTTTCACTGATGCTGAAGCAACTCCAAGCTGCCGGGTTGAGCACCACCGACGATAGGCCGGCCAGCAATTGCTTCTCATCCAACTCCTCCAGCCGGATTTCTCCCCTGGGAGCTTGGCGGGGTGCCGTGGGTGAAGCCGCCTGCGAATCCCGAACGGACGGAGGAGATAAAGGTAGGGGGGATGCACTCATGCAGCAAAGGGCGTTTAACCTCGAAGGTCACTCTAGACCGGCAAAGGATGGGTAAGATGTGATCTGTGTCTCTATGTCCAACGGAAGTCTCTAAAGCAGAGTCTGCCCAAAAACCTCGCGCTGTTATCTATTGGTACCAGTATCTGGGAACGGTCAGCTTTTGGGTAGCGTGCAACCACGGTTTTGGGGCTCCACCGATCGATACGCAACTTTAGCTCTGGTGGACAAGGTTGCTGAGTCTTTCCCCCCTCTTGCCGAGCCAGTTTTTCTGCCCAACCCCTAAGCTACGATAGAAGGTCTGCCTACCGGTATGTCTATCCGGGAGTTGCGGTTTGATGCGTTCTTAATTCGGGTTGATTCAGGATTAGGGTGCATGACGGCCATTTTGATTGTGGACGACGATCCCACGATTCGGCTGGTGTTGAAGCGATCCCTGGAGCGGCAGGGCTACACCGTCGAGATGGCCAGCGGTGGCTTGGAAGGGCTGGAGAAAGCTCATCTCCTAACCCCGGGGCTGATTATCTGTGACTGGATGATGCCGGATATGGATGGGCTGGAAGTCTGCCGGCGCATCAAGGCGGATCCCAAGTTTTCCACCACCTTCTTTATTTTGCTCACTGCGCGCACCGAAGTCGAAGACCGCATCCAGGGCCTAGATGCCGGGGCAGACGAGTTCCTCAGCAAGCCCATCGATCCCAATGAATTGCGGGCGCGGGTGCGGGCTGGGCTGCGCTTGCACCAGCTCAGCTATGACCTGCAACAGCAAACCGCCAGGTTGCGGGCAGAACTGGCCGAGGCGGCCAGCTATGTGCGTTCTCTTTTGCCCAAGCCGGCCGACTTCTCACCTCACCAAATAGCGATTGAGTGGTGCTTTTTGCCCTCCCAGGAGTTGGGGGGCGATTCGTTTAACTACCACTGGCTAGACGAGGATCACCTGGCTATTTACCTTCTGGATGTGTCGGGGCATGGGGTGGGATCTGCCCTCTTGTCCGTGTCGGTGATGAACCAGTTGCGTTCCCAGAGCCTGCCCGACACCGACCTGCGGCAGCCGGATGCGGTGTTGCGCGCCCTCAACCAATCCTTCCAAATGGGATCCCACCATGACATGTACTTCACCCTCTGGTATGGGGTTTACCGGCCGCGATCTCGCTTGCTTTCTTTTGCCAGCGCTGGCCACCCCCCCGCTCTGTTGGTTGCTCAATCAGATCCCATCCCCCTAGAGCTGAAAACACCCAATTTGCCCATTGGCATTTTGCCCGATCAGGACTTTGCTAGGGACGAAGTGCGGATCCCGGCCAACAGTTGTCTGTACGTGTTCAGCGACGGGGTTTACGAAGTGTCCACCTCGGAAGGGATCTGGGGAATGGAGAACTGGAAGTCGTTCCTAGGCGCCCATGCCTGCATTGGCCTCGATCGCGTTCTGCAACACATCCAATCTTTCCGCGGCAGGGCGGATCTTGAAGATGATTTTTCCCTGCTCCGTATCAGCTTTGGCTAGTAGCTCAAGAAGGAGGGAAGGGGGATGACTGGGGAGCTGAGCCGGGATCTGCTCCCTGAAGCTGCTGCCACTGGGTAGGGGTAAAGGTACGGAGGGCTAGGGCGTGGAGACGGCCATCCTGAAGGTAGGGCTTCAAGGCCTCGTTCACCAGCCGGTGCTGTTTGATGAGGGGGAGGCCTTGGAATTGCTCAGCCACGACGACGGCCTGAAAATGGTTGCCGTCGCCAGCTGTATCTTCTACCTGCACCTTCGCGCCGGGCAGGGCAGCCTGTATCAACGCCTCGATTTCCTGCGGATCCATGCGCCGTCTTCCTGGCTTCGGCTCAAGACAACTTAGAGAAGCTCTCCCAATGCCTGCAGATGTTGAGTTCTCATAGCGGGGACTGGATTTGAACCAGTGACCTTCGGGTTATGAGCCCGACGAGCTACCAGGCTGCTCTACCCCGCGGCGCTTTCCCAGTCTAGCCTGTTCTCCTAGAAGCCGGCAAGCCTCCAGTTGCCGGCAGGGATCCTTGGAGCGACCGTTGACATACTCCCCAGCCCCAAAGGGCGGGGATTCTTGTTCCGGGTTCCACGACAGCACTTGCTGAGTTGGGTTGCCCTTCCCCAGCAGCGGTGCTCATCTCCCCAAGCGTTCCCTCTTGCAAGGCAGTTCCCCAATGCCCTTGGGCGCTGTTTCACTCAATTCCCAACATCTTCAGGGCCCGGCGCAAAATGTTGAGTGCTGCGTTGGTGCCGAGGATAAGCTGGCTGGCTTTGCCGTTGCAGTACAAAGCAAAGGTACCTGCCTGGTTGCCGCCGGTGAAGGTGATGGCCATCCCGTCAGGTGAAAGTTTCCACCCCGACTGCTTGTACTCATAACTCAATGGATACGAATGGCCTCATTCAGAGCTTGGTACTGCTCTGGTGTTCGGTTGAGTAGCTTGGCTTTCCTGCTAGCATGAAACATCACTCGCTTGAGCGGATAAGCAAAGACAGCGCTTCATCCCCCTAGCTTTAGCCAGGGGCCTTCGCGCATCACTTCCCGGTAAAAAGCCCCCCCTAGAGCTGGGGGGTGAGCAAGCAAGAGCGAGCCCTTTAAGGCAACAGTTCTTCGATAGCCTCCTCCTTGGTGTTGGTGCGGCGGGAGAGGGTGCGGCGGTCGAAGGTCATGTGGATCTCCCGGTTTTGCTCGCCATCGGCAGCCACGGCAAAGATGGGGAAGTCGATGTTGCCATCGGGGAAAGCCATGTGGAAACGGAAGGTGCCATCGGGGTTGAGCTGGATCTTGCGCCCAGCGATGGTGACGGTGGCATCCGGCTCCGTGGCCCCGTAGACGATCAGCTCGGCATCAGCCACCAGCCAGAACTTGCGGGAGCGCCGCGGCAGGACTTCGGAAGCGCCGGAGAACAGCCCCAGGCCCGATCCAGAAGCCATCCAAGGGGCAGCAGGCACTTCGGCCATGGCCATCCCCATCATGCCCACGCCTGA
>NZ_JANSIR010000026.1:27922-28051 GCF_047462155.1 Synechococcus sp. OH2 | reverse complement strand
CGGGATAATGAACGAGCTGATGGCCTGCTCCGGCACCAGTTGACGGCTGCCCATTTGGTGGCTGCCAAACAGGGATCCCGCCACCCGCATTGCCTCAAAGCCGCCCACCATGTCCAGGAAGGGATCCGC
>NZ_JANSIR010000026.1:21333-27794 GCF_047462155.1 Synechococcus sp. OH2 | reverse complement strand
GGCTCGTCGCCTTTGTAGGCCACCACGCCCATGCCGGCGGTACTGCGCTTGTAGGGCTCGGTGAGCTGGTAGAGGGTGCGGCCCTGGAGGGGCATCTCAAAGGGCACCGTCAGGAAGTGCTCTTCAAACCAGTCGGAGGGGAAGACCGGCGGCACCATCACTGCTGCTGAGCGGGCCAACATTAGCCAGCGGCCATCTGCCGTCCGGTAGCCAATCTCCACCAAATAGGAGCGGTCGCTCACCGGGATCGGCAGGTACCACTCCCGCGCCAACTCGTCGCAGGGGTACTCCTGCATGCTGTGGGCCGGCTGGCGGTCGAAATCAATATCTGTCACATCGTACAGACGCAGCGCCAACTGCTGGCCGCCCTCGCGGCGCTTGCTTTCCTTGGCTTCGTTGGGGACATCCCAGTAGGCGTAGGCCCACTGGGGATCCCGCGGCAGCAGGACAATGCGGCTTTCGCCATAGCCCCCGGGCAGATCCCCCAGCCCCTTGTCTACATCGGCCAGATCCGGCTTGCTAGCTACTTGGCCGACATACTTCGTCCCGGTAACCGACTCTTGCCCGCTGGGCTCCGGCATCGCATCGATGGGGCGGCCAGTTTTGGCTTGGGCTTCCCGAATGGCCTCGATAAGCTGCTCTTTGGTCATGCGGCTGTACTTGGGGATTTGATAGCGGGCAGCTTCTTCCCGCAACTGCCGGATGGTCATTTCTTCCAATGGGATCCGCTCTGGTGGCATGGTCAGGGTCTCCTGTCTTCGACAACTCAGGCTTTGTGCAATGCTCCAGCTTCTAACCCAAAGGCCGATCCCAGCTTGTGGCTCAGTACAGCCTTGAACCTACTGGCGTGACGGCCTGCTTTGTGCTTTCCAACCCCTGATGACTCCAGGTCGGGATCAACGGGGATCGCAAAGAATGATGAACACATGTTTGCGTATTTTTGCCTGGCGGTCAAGAGCTTGGGGATCGCTGGGGATCAACGCCTGGCTTTCCCAGCCATCTTGAGCTAGGGATCCCTCCGCAGGGGAGAAAAAGCCAAAGGGAGGACTGCGCGGGATCCCCTGCCGAACCAGCCCTGCCTGGGTAGCATGGGGGAAGGGTGGGCGGCTGCAGAGCAAACCACAGGTTTTCAGGCCGTGAGGTGGGGGCATGAGGTGGTGGAAAGATAGAACTCAAGGCGCAGGGATCCGAGCGATCTTGGCAGCGCTGGGGATCCTGGTCTGGCCGGGGGAAGCTGTCGAGGCGCAAACGCTGTTTCCTCCCCTTTACCGCCTGCAAGGGGGATCCCCTGCCCCAGCGGTTGAGAAACAACCCTTCCCGGAAGAAACGCCCTGGCGCCTGGTTACTCCCGACCAGGTAGAAGTAGAGTCAGCGGTTTCTAGCGAGAACACAAGCTTGGAAGGGCCGATTTTCGATTTGGACTTGTTGCGCCAGTTCGGCAGCGGGGGCGGTGGCTCGGGTTCTGGACGGGGAGAAGTGATCGGGCCTGGCAACGGTCAGAGCGGGGGGCGCGGCTCCAGCCCTGGCTCGGGGGTGGGCACAGGCCAGGGGGCAGGGGGGGGAGCTGGCCTCGAAGCAGGATCCCAGCGGCAGACCCCGCAGGTAACAGGGCTGATCGTGGATGCCCGCGGCCTGGATTTTCTCCCTAGCCAATCGATGCGCCTTTTGGATCCCGACGGCAACCCAGTTTACCCGCCCCTCAACCTTGGCCAGGATCTCAATGCTGCCTTTGTGGGCAGCGAAGGCACCGCCGCCTACGCCACCTCGGAAGAGCAGGCCCGCTCGCTGGTCAACCGCATTGGGGAACGGCCCCACCGCATCCGCGCCATGCGCACCCTAGGCTACGACCTGGTGATCTCCGCCGAAGACGCCTTCAAGCTGCGCCAGATGAACGCCAGCGATGGCTTTCTGGATCGCTTTGCCGTGGTAGTCATCTGGGATGGCAGCCAGGCCAGCCGGCCTTGAGTAGCCCTGGGGAGGGGATGGTAGCTTAACAAAAGTGCTCCGCCCTGCGGACGCAAACAGCTTTTTCTGGGGATCCCAACCCTATGCAACGGTTTGCCAACCAACCCCTGCGGGAACGACCCCATCTAGCGGTATTTTCTTCCAGCAAGGTGGGCAACTTTGTGGTCACCATCCCCCTCCTGCGGGGCCTCAAGGAAAAATACCCCGGCTGTGTGCTGGATTTTTTTGGCAGCGAGATTACCCGCGACTTTGAGCTCCACTGCCCCTACATCGACTTCAGCTTCCCCCTCTACAGCCGCCGCCCCGATTACCTCGAGGCCCTGACGGCGGCAGTGCGAGATCGTCTGGCCCAGGCCGGGCCTTATGATCTGGCCATCAATTGCGACGAGTTCAGCGAGCTCAACCTGGTGGCGGTGACGGCCTTGCGCCCCCAGTACATTGCCGGCGCCGGCCTGACTTTGGATTTTCGCCGCAAGCTGGATCCCGGCCCCGACCCGGTGCAGCGCATGCTCCAGGACGACGACTGGAACAGCCTGGAGTTTTTGCAGCGCTACAAAGACATCCTCACCAGCAACTACATTGCCGAGATCTTCTGCCGCCTGGCTTATGTGGAAACAGATTTTTTCCGCCTAGAGCTGCCCAGCCGGGATCCCGACTTTCCCGTGCCGGAAGTTCTGGTGCACATCACCACCACCCGCCGTGCCAAGATGTGGCCACTCGAGTACTGGCGCCAAGTGATCCAGTGGTGCCAGGGCCAGGGCCTGCAGGTGGGGCTAATTGGCAGTGCCCCCGAGCTGCAGCGATCCCTCTACCACGGTGACGGTGAAGAGCAACTGGTGGCTGAAACAGGGATGATTGACCTGCGGGGCAAAACCAGCTTGATCGAATTGGCTGGAGCCCTGAAGCGGGCGCGGGTCTGTATCTCCGTGGACGCGGGGCCGATGCACATTGCAGCGGCTGTGGGCTGCCCCACCATTGCTCTGTTTGGCAACGATGCCGATGGCGATGGAGCTAGCCCAGTGCGGCTGTGGGCACCTCGCCTGCCCCACGTTTACGTTACCCAAACTTCCTATAAATGCCGGGTCTGCGTGGAAAACAAGTTCAAAAACGAAACCTGCCTGGTGGAGGGCCACCCCTGCATGACCCACCTCCGGCCAGAAACAGTCATCGGCTACCTGCAGGAGATTCTAAATCTGAAGAAGACGTAGGACTTCCAGCCGATCTCTTCCCTCACCCCCATCCCCTCTCCCAAAGGGAGAGGGGAGCTACAGAGCGAGGGGACAACTGTTGTTCATGGCTATTCGAGATGGCCATAGCTCCCAGGGATCCCCGTCTTTTTCCCTGCTGACCAGGGGGGTGGCAGAGAGGGCCCAGGAGCGCCGGTCGGATCCCTGACAGTCCGCTTAGGCTGAGAGTTCGAGGCTGAAAACTCTGTACTTAAACATTTGGGTGTGAGCTGTAACGTTGAGAACGCGCAAGTGGGGCAGTTTGCGGAGGGGGGCCAAATGAGAGCCTGGCAAGGGGTTGCCCTGAAGCTGCTGGCCACCTTTTGCTTTGCCTGTTTGGGGGCGATCATCCGGCTCAACACGCCCGCCCTGCACCCTTTTGAAATTGTGTTCTTGCGCAACCTATTTGGGTTACTTGCCCTGGTGCCACTGCTTTTGCGAGCAGGGATCCACTCTCTGCGCACCGCCAGGATGGGCTTCTACCTCCTGCGCTCGGCAATCAGCACCTT
Organism: Synechococcus sp. OH2; assembly: GCF_047462155.1. NCBI lineage: Bacteria > Bacillati > Cyanobacteriota > Cyanophyceae > Synechococcales > Synechococcaceae > Synechococcus > Synechococcus sp. OH2. The sequence goes on along the minus strand of NZ_JANSIR010000026.1, from coordinate 24,094 downwards.
GGGGATGCTGCTTTCCTTCTGGGCAGCCAGTCTGTTGCCTTTGGCGGAAGCAACGGCGCTGAGCTTTGTCCAGCTTTTGTTTGCCAGCCTCATGGCGGTCTGGGTGTTGGGCGAACAGATGCGCCCCTCCCGCTGGCTGGGGTTGGGCCTGGCGTTTGCCGGGGCCTTGGTGATGCTAAGGCCGGGCTTTCGGGAGCTCTCTTTAGGGACAGGGCTAGCTTTGGCGGCGGCAGCCCTCTTTGCCTGGGTAACCATTGTGCTCAAGATCCTCGCCCGCACTGAGTCCAGCCTCACCATTACCGCCTACATGGGCCTGTTGCAGACTCCCCTTTCCTTCTTGGCTGCCGTCTGGGTTTGGAGGTGGCCTTCGCCGGAGCAGTGGCTGTGGATGGCGACAATGGGGCTGCTGGGCAGCCTGGGCCAGGTGGCCCTCACCCAAGCCTACAAGCTGGCCGAGGTGACCATGCTGCTGCCTCTTGATTTTTTCCGCCTCCTCTGGGCTAGCCTGATCGGGTTCTGGGTGTTTGCCGAGATCCCGGATGGGTGGACTTGGATGGGCGGAGCCTTGGTCTTGGCAGGCGCCACTTCTGGGGCCTACAGGGAAGCCCGGCTGCAGAGGGCCCAAACCCCGGCCTGGACTGGCAAAGTTGGAAAGCGGGAAGATCTCTAGGCCAGCCTAGAGCCGCGGCAGGACGGGACTGGAGCTGGTCAAGTCGGTGGTGGTGAGGGCCACCAGCAGGGCTTCCGGGCTAACGGGGAAGGGCAGATGGTGAATATCGGATCCCGGCTGGCAGGCCACTTGGGCAGCCTGCAGCAGCTCAGCGGATCCCAGGTGGTTGAGGTGGAGATCCCGCAAGTTAAGGGGCAGCCCCACCTGGCGGTAGAACTCCAGCAACTGGGTGCGGGCGGCCAGCGCCAACTGGCTTCCCTGCAGGATCTCCTCCAGGCGAAGCTGGGCCAAGATGCCAAAAGCCACTTTCTCGCCGTGCAGGGTGGCCCGGTGGCCCACCAGATGAGTAAGACCGTTGTGGACAGCATGGGCGGCCACAGTGCGACACTTGGCTCCTCCCATGCCGCCGACAATCCCCGCTAGGCAAATGCAGGCGTCCACCACCTGCCTCCAAGCAGTCCCACCTGGCTCCCGCAGGGCCGCCACCGATTTTTGCAAGAGCAAATCCCGTAAGACGCGGGCCTGCTGCACAGCGCCGATCACCAGGGCATCTTCTGAACTGCCGCTGCTCACAGAAGACTCGTACCACTTGGCCAAGGCATCTCCGATCCCGGCCACCAGGGTGCGTGCTGGCGCTTGCAGAATCAAGTCATAGTCCAGGATCAAAGCGGCAGGTGCCTGCTCCAAGGCCACATCCCGCTGAAAAGCTCCGGCCTCCGAGTAGATGTTGGACAGGGCGCTCCAGGCGGCACAGGTGGCAGCAGAGGTGGGCACCGTCGCCACCGGGATCCCCAACCGATGGGCCACCAACTTGGCCGTATCCAACGCCTTGCCGCCCCCCACCCCCAAAATGCCGGTTACGGATTCTGCTGTGGCCAGAGCCTGGAGACGAGCCAGCTCCGATTCGCTGCAATCGACGCCATAGGTGCTCCAGTAAACCTGAACGGCGGGATCCCGCTCCAGATTGCGCTTCAGGGGCAGTTCAGCCACAGCTAGCGATCGCTCCCCCCCGATCACCAACACGCGGGATCCCAGGATCGTCAGGGGGACGGCCTCGAGAATGCCGCTGCCCCGGTACACCCGGCCCGGCGCCGGAATGGCTAGGTCGAATTCACAAGTGCTCAGCATTCCAAAAAGGGGCAATAAGGTCAGCCCAGTGTCCGTAAATACAGACTACGATTCTAGCCGCAAGCTCTGCCTTTCCCACCCCTGAGTCTCGCTTGCTTAGAACGGGTTGGGATCCCTGGTAGGGGAGGGCCAGCTAGCACAAATCTTTGCCGGCAGTCAACTGCAAACGGTGGTAACCCCCAGACAAATTGGGTAGTATGCGTCCTAGCAGTAGCGCAGAGGGCGGGGTTTCCAGCGTGTTTGGCTTTCTTGGTGGCTCCAGAACCCAAACCTTGCTTGGGGTGGACATCAACGCCGAGCGCATTGCCGTTGCCCAACTGAAAAAACAGGGCAATGGCCGCTATCGTCTAGTTCACTACCACAGCGTGGAAATGCCAGAGGGGGCAATGATCGAGGGGCGCATCCTCGATCCAGACACGGTTGGCCTGACCCTGGCCAACTTGCTAAACGAATACAAGGTGCCCACCAACTTGCCGGTGGCGACCGCGGTGCCGGTGCGAGAGGCGATCGTCCGTCTCATTCGCCTGCCTGCTGACCTGCCTGCCGATGAGCTGCGGCGGGTGGTCTTGGAGCAGGAGGCGGAGCTCTACATCCCCTACCCCCGGGATCAGGCGGATGTGGACTACCAGCCCCTGGGCCTAGACCTTTCTCAGGATGGCATTGAGCGCATCGAAGTCTTACTGGTAGCCATCCCCAAGGAGGTGGTGGACAATTACCTGGCCGTGCTGCAAGCGGCCAACCTGAAGGCCCGCTGTGTGGAGCTGGCCAGTTTCTCTCTCATTCGCACCATCCGTGACCAACTAACCCAGTACAGCCCCCAAGAGGCGGTGTTGCTCAGCTCCATCGGCTACGACAGCAGTGAGATCAGCATCTTGGTCAACGGCATCCCGCAATTTACCCGCACCGTCAACATCGGCACCATCCACATGCGCCAGGTGCTAGCCCAGGCCCTGAATTTGCCGG
>NZ_JANSIR010000026.1:16958-21323 GCF_047462155.1 Synechococcus sp. OH2 | reverse complement strand
CCCTTGATCAACCCCGCCGATGTTTTGGCCACGGGAGAGCAACCGGTTCCCAGCAACCCCGGTGTGGCAGCGGTGGCGCGGGTCGTCTCCGATTTGGCGGACGAGCTGAGGCGCTCCATTGATTTCTTTACCAGCACAGAAAGTAACTCCCCTGTGGTGAAGGTATTGTTGGCCGGGCCGGGGGCGGCTATTGGCCAAATGGATGGTTTCTTGTCGCAGTCGCTGAGCCTGGCCGTAGAATTGGTGGATCCCTTTGGCAGCATCCTGGTACCGAATGCAATCGAGGTGCCCTTGGAGGAGCGCCCGGCGATGGGAGTGGCCCTGGGGCTGGCCATGCGGGAAGCCGGCAAGTAACGACAGGGATCCCTCGAAGGCACTATCCAACAATGAGCGAGCAATGAGTGAGGCGATTGGATGTACACACCGGAAATCAATTTTCTTAAGGAAAGGCCGGAAGTTCCCACCACCGTTCAGACAGGGGCGGTAGCCGCCCCGACAACTGCCGCCGGAGCCGAGAGCTGGGCTTTGGCCATTGGCCTGGGGGTTGCCGTGACTGCTGTGGCCATGGGGGCTTTCTTGTATTTCCAAGACAGCTTTTCCCGTCAGCGGAATACTCTGAGGGCAGAGCAAACCCGCCTTGACGGTGAACTCAGCACAGCCAATGCTGAGTTGACCCGACTCCAGGGCCTCAGCCAAGAATTACAAACCATTCGCACCCAAACGGAGGGGTTCCGCTCCTTTCTGGAATCCGTCCAGCCCTGGTCAGCCATTTTGGAAGAAGTGCGGCGCAGGATCCCTGGCCAAGGGGTGTGGATAACCAACATCAGCGCCTCTGGGGATACCGTGAACATCCAAGGCGGGGCGCTCGATTTTCCCTTGGTGAACGACTTTTTGCTCACCCTGCTGGATTCCAACTTCGTAACCAGTGCCGTTCTCAACAGTGCCTCTCGAGTGGAGGGCACACCTGAAACTGAACCCAGCGTCACCTACGGCCTAACGGTTACTATTCGAACCATAGGGGATCCCGACCCAGAGTTTACCCGCGAGCTGGAGCAGCGGGGAGCAATAGGCTTGGTGGAAAAGATCCGCATTTTGCGTCAAGTGGAGGGGAACTGATGACCGGCTCGCTGGACAGTTTTCACGATGAACAACTAATGGCACCTCCGGCGGGGCCGCCGGTACTGCTGGGTGTCGAGCTGACCCCCATTCGCATTGGCCTGTTGATCGGGATCCTGGGCTTGGGTACAGCGGGCTTTTTGGCCTTCACCCAACTCCGTCCTCTAATTAGAGAGGTGCAAGCCTTGGAAAGAGAGGTAGCCCAAAAAACCAGCCAGTTGCAGGAGGTACAGGGCCAGATTGCCAGCCTACAGGATCTGCCCAACCAGATCGAGAAGGCTCGTGTGCAACAGCAGCAGATCAGCAGCTTGCTGGCCACCCCTGAGAATGCCGACACGCAACTGATCGATCTCAACCGACTGGTGCGGGGACAGCCCAACAGCGAGTTGCGCAGTTTTACCCCCTCCCCCCTCACCCCTGCTTCTTCGAATAACCCCGAAGTGCCCGCGATCATTGCTCCGGCTATCCAGGTGCAGACCAGTCGCGTCGCGGTGCGGGGCCCCTATACGGACATCATTAATCTCATGAGGGATGTAGAGCGCCTACGCACCTTGTTTCGGGTGAGCAACATCAGCCTAAATCCTGTGCAAGATACAGGGGAGCTAGACGCCGCTTTTGATCTGATTGCCTATTACTACGACAAAGACATTTCCTTAGGCACTGCCCCTACACCTGAAGGACAAACCTCCCCTGCGGAAGGACAGCCAACACCCGGTCAATAGCCTAGCAGGGCAAGAGCAGCCCATGCTGTAGTTGAGCGCTGCTTCCGTGGGGATCCTGCTGGAATTTGAGAAGATAGGTGGGGAGCGCGAACCCTCGCTGGAAAAGCACAGATAGTGGCGTCGTAAACCGCATGAAGCTGGAGATCACCACTGCAGGGGGCGCCCGTCCACAGGTGTTCTTTACCCAACAGGGCCGGTCTTGGATTGGGGATATCACCAATGCTCAACTGGATGGCGGTCAAGGCCGCTATCGTCAGGAGTCTCCCTTGCCGGGAGTGCGCTTCATCGAAGCCAAGCAACTAGGCAGTGACAGCGTGCGGATAGAAATTGCCGGTGTTGCGGCAGCTCCCCAGGGCTTGCTGGCCCGGCGCAGCCCGACGCAGTTGGTCTTCGAGTTTGAGGGCTTGCCCTCTGCCCCGCCGGCTCCTGTAGCGGCAGCGCCTAGCCAAGTAGCGCCCAATCAATCGGCCTCGCCAACCCGACCTCAGCCTGTGGCCCCGCCGCCAGCTCCTGCCTCCCCTCCGGCTGCTCAAAACTCTCCTTCTCCCCAGGGGACAGCCCCTACTCCTCAGCCCCTTGCCCAAACTCCTCCCCCTTCCCCGCCAGCTCAGGTGGCTCCTCCCCCTCAGCCGGCTTCCCCTGGGCCGGTCATTTCTCAGGTACCTTCCGTAGGGCAGCTTAACCAACCCCAACTGCCACCAGGAAGTTTGCCTGCTGAGTCTCCTTTCCAAGGAAGAGCTGTGGCTCCTCCGGCTGGAGATATTGCTGTCGGCACGATTCTACCCGATCCCCCTCCTGTTGACCTGGGAACCAACGCCAAGATTAGCCTGACCTTGAAGGATGCTCCCGTGGGGGATGTGCTGAGTTTGTTGGTGCGACGGGCAGGTTTGAATGTGGTGCTCAACGACGTTCCACGCGAGCTGACTATCTCTTTGGACGTGCAGGACTCGCCCCTACAAGAGACGTTTAACTTTATCCTGCGGCTAAAACAGCTACAGGCACAGCGACGGGGCCAAACTGTCTTTATTGGACAAAACCTGCCAGGGGTGAGCGGGATCCTAGTGCGCAACTACCGCCTGAACCAAGCCGTTGCCGCAAATATAGCTCCTCGTCTCGAAGCTGTTTTAAATGCCGTAGCTCCAGGCGCCCAATTTGATGTGGACGAGCGCACCAACTCCATTACCGTGATCGGCACCGAGCGACAGCAGGACATCGCCGCTGCCCAGATTGCTCAACTGGATGTGCGCCGGCGGCAGGTTTTGATTTCCGTAAGAGCGGTCGATATCCGTCTGAACAACAACGAGAGCTTATCGGTTAACTTGGGCGGAGCCTCTGGTAACTTTGCTGTTGGAACCTTGGGAGGGGCAAGCTTCGGTGGCGAGCCACTGAACCAGCCTCAGGGATCCTCAGTAGAATCCATTGGCCCCACTGGGCCATCTGGCTCTATTACAGGTATCTTCAATACCCTCAACCGCCTGCAACAATCCTTGGCTTTGCGAGTTCAAGCAGCCATTCAGAACGGAACCGGCAAAATTTTAACCGATCCCAAAGTGGTGGTGGCAGATGGCAGCTCTAGCCGGATTAGCATTGCCACCAGCGTGCCTGTAAACGTCGAAACCATTACTATACCCCAAGGAGAAAACCAGCCACCAGTTGTTACCCAGCGTTTGCAGAGAGAGGAGGCTGGAGTTATCTTAAACGTTTCGGATGTCAGGATAGATGACAATGGATTTGTTACCTTAACTATTCGGCCTGAGATTTCCATCCCCATACCCATCCAAGTGCTGGAAGGTGGAGACTTTGCAGGGATCCAGCTTTTTAACATTGATAGGAGACAGTTAGAAGCCTCTCAATTGAGACTAAGAGACGGACAGACTTTTATTATCGCCGGCCTAATCCAAGACAGAGATGATGTCGATGTTCGTAAGGTTCCTCTGTTAGGGGACTTGCCTCTTCTAGGTGCTTTGTTTCGCTCCCAGACTGTGAATAATGAGCGCAATGAAGTAGTTTTTATGCTGACGCCCTATATCATGGACGATAACGTAGCCTTTGGTCTACCTTCTAATCTATAAGACAGTAGGAAGTTAGTATGCTAAGCCGTCAAGTTTCTCAATTCTCGGCCATCCTAGTCATTAGTAACTTGTGCATTACAGCCTGTCAAAGAATCAAGGGGTACAGTAGCAACACCTAGCAAACCAACCTCGGAAGCAGGATGGATTGTTCAGTAGTCAAGAAGTCTTCACTATCTGCTCCAGGCTATACTTTCCAATTCTGGAAAACTGCCAAATAAAATGCTTCAACACTGACCCCATCATCTCAATAGGATTCAATTCCGGCGCATACACAGGCAGGTACAGCTAACTACTCCTCTTAGGGAAATAGCTCCAATAACAGTATGCTTTCCCCCTTGCATCTCCGACGATAATGATAAGCTCTTTGACCATGTAAGCTCCGAGCTAATCCCCGTTCCATTCCCTTCCACACCCCTGTCTAGTCGAGGGCAATCAAATCCTCCGGTGGAATATCC
>NZ_JANSIR010000026.1:11685-16948 GCF_047462155.1 Synechococcus sp. OH2 | reverse complement strand
GGCTCCTCCCCCTCAGCCGGCTTCCCCTGGGCCGGTCATTTCTCAGGTGCCTTCCGTAGGGCAGCTTAACCAACCCCAACTGCCATCGGGATCCGTTGATCCCACTACTTCTCCCTTCCAGGGTCGAGCAGTAGCTCCTCCGGCAGGGGATCTTGCAGTCGGCAGCATCCTTCCTGCTCCCCCTCCAGTTGACTTGGGCTCAAATGCCAAGATTACCTTAACCCTGAGGGATGCTCCCGTAGGTGATGTGTTGAGTCTCTTGGTACGTCGAGCTGGATTAAATGTAGTTCTTAACGACGTTCCTCCGGACTTGACGATTTCCTTAGATGTAGCCGACTCACCCTTACAGGAAACGTTCAACTTTATCTTGCGGCTGAAGGAACTGCAAGCAACTCGTGTAGGGCAAACAGTTTTTATCGGCACTAGCCTTCCTGGAGTCGGCCAGCAGATTGTCAAAACATATAGACTTAATCAACTAAGAATCGAAGAGACAGAACAGACCTTTAACCTTACTGCTGCTGGGGCCGGAGGCGGGCAAGCAACAGTCGAAATCAATGCTAGACAACTAAGTATCACTCCAAGTGAAATCAGAAGTAGAATTTTAGCTATCCTGGAAGCATCGAATATCCCTCTTGCTCAAGAGTCAGCTATTCAAGCAGATCCAAGAACAAACTCACTAACTATTGTTGCCACACCTGCCCAGCATGATGTGATTGCAGCCTACCTTGCCCAGATTGATCTTAGAAGTCGTCAGGTCTTAGTTAGTGCTAGGTTTATTGAGATTAACCTCAATAACAACTCTAGTCTAGGAGTGGCATTAGGCGGTGCCTCTGGCAACTTTGCACTGGGCTCTGGAGATAATACCACCTTTGGTGGAACTCCCCTCAACCAACCTGCGGGATCTTCGGTTCCTGACGTTGGCGTAGTTCCTTCCGTAGGAACTGGCGGCTCACTTGTGTTCAACACCTTAAACCGACTCCAGCAATCTCTTGCGGCCCGCATAGATGCAGCTATTGCTTCAGGAACAGCCAAGATACTGGCTGACCCAAAAGTGGTCGTCGCTAACAACACGGGCGCGGCTATTGTAGTTGGTCAAGAAGTTATCACCAATAGGAGATTGGTAACAGACCCTGCAACGGGTACGTCAACAGTCGTTTTTGAAAAAGGAAACGCAGGAGTCAACTTAATTATTCAAAACGTCAGGATTGATGACAATGGCTACGTTACGTTGAATCTTCTTCCCCAGGTTTCATCTATCGGTAGCCAAATCACTTTAGCAGACGGAGCCGTAATTAGCTTGCTCAATCAGCGTTCTGTTGGCTCTTTGCAAATCAGACTTAAAGACAGGGAAACACTATTTTTGGCAGGATTGATACAAGAGGAGGATCGAGTGTCTGTTGATAAGGTTCCACTTCTTGCTGAGATCCCTCTGCTAGGCGCTCTCTTTCGTAGGCAAAACACGACGAACATTAGAAGTGAAGTTGTTGTCTTGATTACCCCAACTATTCTAGAAGAGTAGAAGAGTGGCCCGCCAATGACTGTCATTCTCTCAGACCGGTTGCTTTGCCAAAGATGGAAGATTCTCATAGAAACGGCTAAACCCTAAGATACGTTGCTGATTAATGCTGATGTCGAACTCTCGCCGCCGGCCTTGGCTGAAGCTGGGATCCCTGTTGCTCACCTTCGGGTTGGTCTGGGTGCTGGCTTGGGGTGAGGTAGGATGGCCGCAAACCTATCATCTCTCTCTACAGGTGCAGGGTCAAAGCTATTCACAGCTTGTCGAACAATCGCGCTCTTTGGTTTGGCAGACTTTGGCACAACAATTTCAGGCACAGCCGCAGGCGGAGCAGCTCACTTTAGAAGTACTGGGGCAAAGTGGGGAACAACAGCTGCCTCTATTCACGGTGCGAATGCCTCGTAGTGTTTGGCAGCAAAGCCCATCGCCAACTCAACTGGAGCAATATGCCACTTTCTATCCCAATGCATTAACTCTTTTACAACCAAGAGTGGCGGCCCGAAAAGCTCAGGTAGAATTTACTCCTCTTCCTCAAGGTGGAGTCGCATTGGTCTCTAGCAATCCTTCCAATGGCCAAAGAGGGATCCCAGTTGATCAAAGTATTCGCCTGCGTTTCGACCGAGAGCTTCCGACAGGAATGACGAGTTTGGCTTTTGGGATCCAGCCTCCTTTGGAAGTGGCCTTTGATATCCAGGGAAACGAGCTAATTGTACAGCCTTTACAGCCACTCAACTACAGTACCGATTACAGAGTGTTCTTACCTGCTGCCAAAGAGCTAGATTTACAAAATCCCATAGAGTTGACCTTCCGCACCGAGCCTCAATACACCTACCAGCGAGATATTCAGCCCCTACTGGATGCTAGCTGTGTGGGTTGTCATCAGCGGGCCGGTCGGATGCGGCGCAGCCCTTTGGATAGCTACGCCGCGGTGATGCGTTACGTAACGCCCGGATCAGAAAATAGCGAGTTGCTGAAACCGCGCTGGTTGGCTCGCCATGCTGTTATTCAACGGGCGGCAGGGATCCCCTTGAATGCAGAAGGAGAAGGGGCCGACGCCCCCGGTTCCTTATCGGAGCTTGGGACGGGAACTGTGCCGACGCCGAGACCCCCCGTGAGTGATCCCCAAGGAGAATTTCCCGGCTCTTTTATTGGACGCAGCGGATCTCCCGAATTGGCCTACATTCGCCGCAACGGCACCGGCACGGATCGCTTGGGCCACTTGAGCCCTGAAGAAATCCAGATCTTGCGTACCTGGATTATTCAGGATTGGGCTGCTGAGACCCACAAAAGTTAACCCGATGGCTCGGGGAGTCTTTATTGAGTTAAGATGAGTTGACCTAGATGTTAAGTTTCTTGACCAACTGCTTATCTTGGAACCAAAACCCTACGAGACCAACCGGTGACAACTGCTGCCAGGGATCCCTTGGATTGCATGAGGTGGGTTGTAGAAGCTTTTGGCAAGCGACTGGCAACCAGCTTGAGGACGAGAGCTGAGATTAGCGTCATTGCTGGCGCTGTTTTCGTGTCGCTCCGAGAGGAATCCTGCTAACTTTTTATCATTCAAAAAATAGGGATCCCAAATATGGGGATCCCCAAGTCTCCTTCCTCTAGTGTCTCAGTCTTCAACACACCTGTGTGAGTCGTTCTAATCTTAGGAACAAAACTGTGAAAAAGTCGTGCAGAGAAGCAAAGGACCTAAGCCCCGCTGTCTTGCTCAGGTGGCCTGGGATCCGGGACAGGCGATGAGCGCCAGCTCCACCTGATGTTCTCGGGGTTGCTGCAGTTGCACCTCCACGTCGCGGCCAAAGAAGCCCTGCATTTTTTTCTGGTAGCTCTCCTGCCATTGCTGGAAGGGAACGGCCGGCGAATCGAAGAGAAGTACCAGGGTGTAGCGGCCATCCCGCAATTCTTCTCTGTAGCCTCTGATTTTGGGTAGGTCTGCTTCCAGAGGGCCGCGCAGGCCGAGGAACTCCAGGGCCTCTTCCAGGTGGGCGTTGGCCCCATAGCTGTATTTGGTGATGTCGGCGCGGACTTGTTTTTGAATTTCCGTGGCCTGCTGAGCACGGGCTTGGAGCACTTCTGGCGAGGGGGGCGTCAGGGCAGGCACTGGCTTGAGCTCCACCACCTTCATGGTCACCCCCCCCAGCAGCAAGGGGATCCCGGCAAACAGGCCGATGAGGTTCAGGGTGGGATCGCTGTACTGGGCAAAGCCCCAAGCTGTGGCGGCAACGCCCGCCAACAACACCAGGGTGCTCAGGGGGAGGGGCAGCTTTTCAAACATACAAGCAGGAGGGAAAGGCAACCTGAACCCAGGCTAGCAGGAAAGACACTTCCTGGGGTGACCTTGAGGGTGGACTTGGCTCCGCTGGGGGTGGATAATGGCTGGACGCTGGTGTGTTGGGGAGTGGCCCATGGTTCTGTCGCATCTGTCGAAGGCTTCCCGTCCTCTGCGTCTGCTGGATCGCAAAGCTCAAGAGCGGGCCCCTCTTTTTGAGGCCATCCGCCACTATTGCAGCTTGGACAAGGCTCCCTTTCACACGCCAGGCCACAAGCAGGGACGCGGGATCGCCACCGACCTGCGGGAGTTTTTGGGAGAAAACGTCTTCCGGGCGGATCTCACCGAGTTGCCGGAGGTGGACAACCTCCACGATCCCGACGGCGTGATCCGGGAAGCCCAGGAGCTGGCGGCAGCCGCCTACGGAGCGGATCGCAGTTGGTTTCTGGTGAATGGCTCCACCTGTGGCGTGGAAACCCTGGTGATGGCCGTGTGCGACCCAGGGGACAAGATCCTGCTGCCGCGCAACTGCCACAAGTCGGCCATTGCCGGCGTGATCCTCTCCGGGGCTGTGCCGGCCTATATTGAGCCCGACTTCGACATAGAACTGGGCATTGCCCACGGCATCACTCCTGCCGGCCTGGAGCAGGCCCTGGCCGAGCACCCCGACGCCAAGGGCGTGTTGGTGGTCAGCCCCACCTACTACGGGGTTTGCTGCGACCTAGAAACCTTAGCGGCCATCGCCCACAGCCACGGCCTGCCCTTCTTAGTGGACGAGGCCCACGGGCCCCACTTTGGCTTTCACCCGCAACTGCCCCTCTCCGCCTTGGAAGCTGGTGCCGATCTGGTGGTGCAGTCCACCCACAAGGTGATCTCCGGCATGACGCAAGCCTCGATGCTCCACCTCAAGGGATCCCGCATCGATCCCAACCGTGTGCGCAACATCTTGCAACTGCTGCAATCGACTAGCCCCAACTACGTGCTGATGATGTCGCTGGACGTGGCGCGGCGGCAGATGGCCCTGGAAGGGGAAGCTTTGCTGGGCCAAGCCCTGGCTTTAGCCGATCAAGCCCGCGCCCGCCTCAACCGCATTCCAGGGCTCTTTTGCTTTGGCCCGGAGCGCATCGGCTCTACACCTGGCTTTTTCGATCTGGATCGCACCCGCTTGACGGTGACGGTGTCGGGGCTGGGCCTTTTTGGCTTCGACGCCCACGACTGGGTCAACGACCACTTCCACGTGCAGCCGGAGATGTCCACCCTGCACAACGTGGTCTTTATCGTGAGCCTCGGCAACACCCAGCGGGATATCGACCGGCTGGTGGAGAGCTTCGCCGCTTTGTCGAAGCAGGCCCAGGGATCCCAACCCTCGCTGGCGATGGCCGAGAAACTGCGGCGCCTGGCCCAGTTGAAACGCCCTCCCCTGCCGCCGCAACGGCTCTCGCCGCGGCAGGCTTTCTTTGCCCCCATCGAGC
>NZ_JANSIR010000026.1:0-11565 GCF_047462155.1 Synechococcus sp. OH2 | reverse complement strand
CCCTTTCAGGAAGCCGTAGGCCACATCTGTGCCGAGATCATCTCCCCCTACCCCCCTGGGATCCCTATCTTGGTGCCCGGCGAAGAGGTAACCCAGGAAGCGGTGGACTATCTGTTGTTGGTGCACGAGGCAGGCGGCTTTATCAACGGCCCCGAAGATGTGCGGCTGCAAACCCTCAAGGTCGTCAAAACCTAGCTCCTCAAGAGCCAGGCTTGGTCGTCTGGGCGGGGGGGAGCACTGGCAGCGGGTTGGGAGAGCTGCGGCGGTGGCGAACGACCTTCACCCGATCCACCCGTGGGCCTTCCATGCGCACCACCTGGAACTCCATGTCTTGGTAGGTGAACTTTTCCCCCACGCGCGGGATCTTCTGCAGGTGGTAGATCAAAAAGCCCCCCAGCGTCTGGTAGTCCTCGTGGAGGGGCAAGTTGAGGTGGCAGCGCTCGTTGACCTCTTCAATATCCAACTGGGCCTGGATGAGGAGGGTATTTTCGTCCAGCTCCTGAATATCCGGCTCCTTCGCCTTGGGATCTGGGCCATCGGAGAGCTTGCCGACAATCTCCTCCACCAGGTCTTGGATGGTGATCAGGCCCGCCGTGCCGCCGAACTCGTCCACCACCACCACCATTGGCCAGTGGTGCTGCCGCATCTCCGGCAACAGTTCAGCAATCAGCTTGTTCTCCGGCTCAAAGTGGGCCTCGCGAATGAAAGGGGTGATGGGGCTGTGCAAATCCAGGGATCCCTTGGCCAGCTCGCCGACCAGCTCCTTGACATGAATCAGGCCGCGGATGTCATCCAAAGACTCGCCGTAGACCGGGTAACGGGAATGCCCCGATTCGGCCACCTCGGCCAGCACCTCTTGCACCGTAGCGGTTTCCGGCACCGCGTCGATGCTGGTGCGCGGGATCATCACCTCGCTGGCCACCGTCTCGCCGAACTCGAAGATATTGCTCAACAGCTCCCGCTCCTCCGCCTCGATGTTGCCCGACTCCACCGACGAGGCGATCAACAGTTGCAGCTCCTCCACCGTCATGGTGCTGTAAAAAGAAGTGGCCTCCGGGATGGGGACGCCAAAAAGCTGCAACAAGCAGCGGGAGGAGAACCGGAGCAGCTCCACGCAAGGGTGCAAAAAGCGGCTCACCAAGCGGTTGAGCCAGGCCAGTTTTAGGGCAATCGGCTCCGAGTAGAGAATGGCCAGAGTCTTGGGGATCAGCTCCCCCACCACAATTTGGAAATAGGTGAGCAGCGAAAACACCACCACCACTGCCACCCCCTGAACAACGGCGGGATCCACGTTCCGCAACCAGGCCAACTGCCTCAAGGCCAAAAACAGTGTCGGCGCAACCTGGGTGGCCCCGATCCAGCCCAGCAGCACGCTGGCCAGGGTAATGCCCAACTGGGTGGTGGAGAGGGCATACTCCAACTGTTCCTGGGCCTTTTGCACAATTGCCGCCTGGCGGTTCCCTTCGCTGGCCAACTGCACCATGCGGGAGCGCCGCGCCGACACCAAGGAAAACTCCACCGCCACAAAAAAAGCGTTGATGGCCAGAAGAGCGATGACCCAAAAGAGACTAAGAGACGCATCTCCCCACGAAAGCTCAGTGTTGGGGAAAGTAGCCGCTGAGACTAAAGGGGGGTCGTCCATCAGGGGGAGCAGCAAGACGGATAGACAGCATTTTAGCCCAGACTGACTCGACCACCTGACCCTGGCCAGCAGTTAAACTGGCCTCAGCCAGCGGGTGTCTATCATGCGAACACCTTCCCCCTGCCCAAATAAACGGGATCCCCAGCTTTTGCAGTTCTCAAGATTGCTACTTTTTCATCAAGCATTCATCAGGCAGTGGCAACTACCGCTTTTTCCGGCAACGCTTACCCCAGTTTGTGCCCCCCTGAGGGCTAGTCATCGATATCGACAACATCGCCGGTAGTGGCGTCGATCTTGACCTCAACATCGTTGGTGAATTTTACTTCCCAAACTAAGCGGCCATCTTCGCGCTCCAACTCAACTTCTTTGATCACAGCATCGGGAACAGCAGATCGAGCCATCTGAATCGCTTCTTCAATGCGGACGGCTGGAGCAGGAGATTGAGCAAAAGCTACCTCTGTACTCTTGCCTACCGATAACATCGGGCTGCTGAGGAGCAAAACGCCCAGCACAAGCAAGGAAGCAACAGCAAGTTTTGGAAGCTTCATTTTCAACTGTTTGAGTAACCACATTCTTACCCTACCAACCTTGGGGTGAAAGAAGCCTTGCCAAAAGGAGCACTGTTGCTTTCGCAAAGGGAGTGGACTCCTTGCGTCATGGGGTGTAGTTCGTCGGCCCCTCGTAAGTTAGAAGCTGTTTGCCTCCACAGCCCTCTCAGAACTTGACTGGCTAAAAAACACTGCAGTGCGCATATCTTTCCGAGTGCTGCCAACGCTGGGGCTGCCGGTGCTGCCTCCATCGGTGATAATATTCCTACTCTTACATCTTTTCCCACCGCAGTAGGTGCCGACCATGCCGGATTTTCTGCCCTACGCCTACTTTCAGGGCCAGATCGTCCCCTTTGCCGAGGCGAAGATCTCCATTGCCACCCATGCTCTGCACTACGGGACGGCAGCCTTTGGCGGTCTACGCGGGATCCCCGACCCGCAAAATCCGGATCAGGTGCTGGTGTTTCGTCTCGATCGCCACTGCCGACGGCTGAGCCAGAGTGCTCGCCTGCTCTGCTTCGATCTGCCCGCCGAAAAGATCGAGCAGGTGATCGTGGAGCTGATCCGCAAAAATCGCCCCTCCACCTCTTTCTACATCCGCCCCCTGGTCTACACCTCCGACCTGGGCATCTCGCCGCGGTTGCACAACATCGAGAAAGACTTTTTCGTGTACGGGTTGGAGTTGGGAGACTACCTCTCACCAGAGGGAGTCACCTGCCGCATCAGCTCTTGGGCCCGCCAAGAGGATCGCAGCCTGCCGTTGCGAGGCAAGATCACCGGCGCCTACATCACCTCTTCTCTGGCCAAAACTGAGGCAGTGCAGTCCGGCTATGATGAGGCCATTTTGATGAACTCCCAAGGCAAGGTAAGCGAAGCCTCGGGCATGAACATCTTCATCGTGCGCAACGGCGTGCTGATTACCCCCAGCTTTGACCAAGACATCCTGGAAGGAATCACCCGCGACAGCGTTCTCACCCTGGCCCGCGACCTGGGGATCCCCACCCAAGAGCGTCCGGTCGATAAGTCGGAGCTGTTGATTGCCGAGGAAGCCTTCCTCACCGGCACTGCCGCCAAGATCACGCCCATTCGCCAGATCGAGCAATACGTCTTGCCCCCCTCCCGCCCCATCACCGAGCAGTTGCGGCAGAAGCTGACGGCCATCACCGAAAATCGGGATCCCGCCTATGCCCATTGGGTGAAGGTGATCCCGCTGAAAGAAAGCTAGACCCTCAGGTTGCCATCGTCAGGCCGGTCGATGGGAAAAGAATCAAAAGAATCAATCAATATAGTTAGAATTGAGCAATCCAGACTGCGGGAGAGGGATCCCTTGCACGAGATTTCTATTACCTGGGCCGACTACCACCGCAAAATCGAAGAGCTGGCCGTCAAAGTTTATGAAAGCGGCTGGGAGTTCAACCAAATTGTCTGCATCGCCAAAGGCGGGCTGCGCATCGGCGATACCCTGGCCCGTCTCTTCGACCTCCCCCTAGCCATTCTCGCCGCTTCTTCCTACTCCGGCCCTGGCAATCGCCAACGGGGGCAACTGACCTTTTCGCGGGATCTGGCCATGACCACTGCCAACCTAGGCAGCCATGTGTTGCTGGTGGACGACCTGGCCGACTCCGGCATGACCCTGAAGCGCTCCGTCCACTGGCTTAAGCACCACTACGGCTTTTACATCGAGGAAATCCGCACTGGCGTACTCTGGTACAAAGCGGCCTCTGTCTACCAGCCCGACTACTACGTGGACTACCTGCCCGATAACCCCTGGATCCACCAGCCCTTCGAGCCCTACGAGCAGATGACGCCCCAGCAGTTGATGGAGTCGCTGCGTTCTTCGGGTTAGTTAATTTTGCTCAAGGCTTGCTTCTTCAAGGAATTTGGTAAGTCTAGGCTGGTATCATATCTGCCACTTTTTCCAAGCTTGAGGGGTGGATTGCGATGATATTTAAGGCGGAAACTGGATATTGCTGGGGCTTAACTTTGGTGAGTTTATTCAGGAAACGGTTGTAGGTATAAAACCCATATCCTAGCGACTCCAGGATCTTCGCGGTAGCAGATCCCGTAACTTTAGAACCGCTGATATTCTCAAAAATAACAATAGGCTGGGTGGCAGCAACCAACTCTAGCGCACCGGATATGACCTGCTCTTCGGCGCCTTCTGCGTCGATCTTGATGAGATCAACTTGCGACTTTCCCTGCGAGCGCCAGATAGAATCCAAAGTAGTAAGACTTACTACTTTTTCATCTCTTGATCTTTGTTCTGACACTGGCCCTGAAGCACTGATGGAGTTAAATACGGTAGCCCTTTCTTCCTGAAATTGGACGGTACCCTCATGGTCTCCAGCAGCAGACTCAACAAGGGAAACAATATTGTCTAGGGAGTTAGCACTGATTGTCTTTTGCAGGTGTTGAATGCAGGAAGGTGTCGGCTCAACTGCAATCACACTGCCTGCCGGGCCGACTCGGCGTGCAGCAAGAAAAGTGTACACCCCAACATTAGCGCCCACATCAATAACATTCATGCCTGCTTTTAGGAAGTGACGGCAGAAATCCACTTCTTCCTCAAACCACTCCCCTTGGGTAAGTAGGACTCGGGTCACGATACTTGAGAATGAAGGTTCTAGTGAAAGCCTACAATTTTCGTAGTCGAGATAAAGATCCGGCTGGCCAGGCAAAGAAGATGTGCGCACTTGGTGTACAACTTCCCACATCGCAATTTGCTTGACTAGACCTGCTAGTTGATGGTTTGGATCGAGACTGAGCACGCGGTTGATTGGCACTAGTCCTTCTATCTTTCTCTGCGAGAGGAGCTCAACTCCCACCGCCAAGGCTGCCTGTGTGTCATCTGGGTTTATAGAATAAGTCAGGTTCCAAAACCTCATGGCTCCTGGGCTATATACAACCCCAATGTGGGCGGCCATCCACTTAGCTAAATAGTATAGGTAGGTATGTTTTGTAGAAGCAGCGGGATCCGAAAAACCTTCGCTTTGAACCCAAATGGGAACATCTGTCAACTGGGAAGGTTGCAGATCCTGGGCTTCTGTACACAAAAACTCCAGTAGAGCATAGGCATCCTCAAAAGCGCGAGAACGATCTCCCAATACCAATAGGGCATGGATTCGGTTTAGCCAACAGGGGACATGATAGGGATCCCTTGCCAAGCCCCTTCGCCAGAGAGACAGCGCTTCTTCCCAGGTGGATTGGCGCGTTGCAACGGAAGCATCGGCGCCTAGGGAACGAATGAGCTGGATCCCCGCTTGATTCCATTCGTCTGGGCTGGAGTACAAGTCGTTGGGGTGAAAGACATAGGTCTCATGAGGTTTGCCTTCCAGAATGTGGAAGAAGGCAGCTTCCATGCTGCGGGCATGCTCACGCGGATCCCAAATTATCGACCAGCGGCGAGAATCTTTGATTTGCTTTTTAATTCGGTTGAGTTGCTCCGGATTGTTGCCCAGTTGGATCCCACGTTGGATAAACTCTTCTACCGACCAGGTGATGCACTCTTCTAGACCGATATTTTTCAGCAGACTGTAGCTCATGCGGCCATAGTAATGGCGGCCTACCAGGGTAAGAACTGGCACACCCATATAAAGGGCTTCCATGGTGTGGGTTGCACCTGTGTAAGGGAAAGTGTCTAGAACTAAGTCAACTAAACCCAGTTGGCCACGATGCTCTTCCACACTCCCAGCTTTGGCCAGAAAGCGGACACGGTCTAAGACGCCTAGCTCTTTAGACTTCTCTTGGTAGCGTCTAACCACTGTGGCAATTTCCCCTGAGCCTTTGACAATGAGAATTCCGTTGGGAATGGCTTTTAGAATTTGCAAATGAGCATTGATACAGTCGTCAGTTCGCTTGTAGGCATTGGCCGCAGTAAGGAGAACAACATCTCTTGGGCCTATTCTTAACTTACTTTTGAAGTCCACCTCATCGGCCGGGATAACGTCCAGATGGTCAACTGCACAATAGCTTGGTAGGCGGATAATTTCTTCGTGGTAATCAGCCTGCGCATCTTCGGGAAGAATATAAGGATCAGCAAAGAAGTAATCAAACTCAGGCAAGCCGACAGCATCTCCCCCTAGCCAGCCAATTTGGATAGGGGCAGCCCGCAGAGCTGCTACGATATTGGCGTCGTGGCTGGTGATAGAGTCCATGAAAACCATGATATCGATATGATCCTCGCGAGCTTGGGCGGCCACTTGAGGAGCACTAACTCCTTCAGAGAAGAAGCGAAAATGAAGGCTCTCCTGGGATCGAAACTTCCGATACATGTTGTCGCGGCTGGCCATTTCCTCGGTTTTCCAGCCCTGGTAGTAGTAGTAACAAATATCCAATACATCACGGGATAAGTTTCTCAAAATGGCTTCGCTGAGGAAGCCTACTGAGTGTCGCTGAAAACAGCTGCCCAGGAAACCAACTCGAAGTTTACGGCTTTCTCCACTGACTGTTTGGTAATCTTGCTGATTTCTTTTCCAATACTCTGACCACAGGAAATCGCGCTGGGAGGCCATGAGGCTGAGGCAATCGTTAAAAATCCTGCCAGCAAGCTGCTGGTAACGACGAATTAGAGATCGATCATCTGTTAGATAGCTCCAACAAAAGCAGACTCGAAAGAGAATAGCTTTGGCGACGGTTAAGCTCTCAAGCATATTTTCTTCATTTACTTTTAGAGACTCTAGGTCAATAGAACTTGAGGTGAGTAAATCCATAATTTTCTGAATGACAAAGCTCACCCTGTCTGGCCGAGCAGCGTGGATCAGCTTTTCCAAAGATTCTGAGAGAAGAGATAGGCACAGCGAGAAGTTTTCCTCTGCCTGGGGGCTTGCGGCTGCCGCAAGAAGCGCTTCTCCCAAGATGGAATAAGCGTCGCTAGTAGAGTCTCCAAAGAGGGCACGAGCTGCCCTCTGAAAGAAGTCGCCGATCAAGTCTTCTATTGTCCACAAACCTTGATAGCGCTTGGCTTGCTCCGGAGCTGCCGCCTGGGCTAGCTGAGCTAGGAGAGCGGCAAAGCCGGATTTCTGACTCTCTAGGAGATGAGCTTGTAGAGCTGTGGCCACTTCGAAAAACAGATCCAGGTAGCCGTCATCCCATAGCCGAATAAGGAGTTCGGTTAGGAGCGACTCCTGGGTAATGTCTATGGTCTCCTCATCTCCCAGACTGGCCAAATGCTCCACCAGGGCCTGCCCGTAGAAGCCGACGGCCAGCTCGTCTTGAGCTTGCAAGGCCCGCAACAGCAGAACTTGGGTGTTATCCCGCTGGTGTGGATCCAACTCAAAAGCCATCTCCCGCAGCTTCAGGCAGATCCGCAAACGCTGCTGGGGATCCCGGGTGGGCGTATTTTCCAGACGGCCTGCCAAAGACAGCAATAGCTCTATCACCTTCTCCGATGGCAGGATCCCGGCCTTGACCAGCGACGTGTAGACCTGGTAGGCAAGGTCTAGGCGGCCCGAAATCAAAACTTGCTCCAGCGCCGCAAGGGTAGTCGCTACCCGGTCAGCTGGGAAAGCTTCTCCAGACGGCGAAGGCACCCCAAGGTCAAAGAGTCCCCACAAGAACTCTCGCCATGCCTCTGGATCTTGCTGTGGGTAGAAAGCCGCCAGCCATTCTGCAAAGACAGCCGGCGATTGCTGCAGCAGTTGCTTGCCTTCCAGGATCCGAGCTTGTAGGGCGAGGTTCATGGGCCGAAAGGAGAGCGCTGGTCTTAATCTGCCATGACTACGGAACCTTTCTGGAGCCACCCCCCCAAAGATCCGCAATTTTGCTTGGGGACAGGCTGTTATGAATGGCCCTCAGGCTGGGTAGGTTAAGACTGGCAGGTAACCTGCCCAAGTAACTCTCTAGTAACTGAGGATCGAGGACCATGAGCGCGAAGTCTCGTCAGTCTCTGTTGCGGGCCAAGCTGGCTCAGCAACTTCTCTCCCAAGCCAAGGGCTTCACCCTGATCGAACTGCTGGTGGTGATCGTGATTGTGGGCGTGCTGTCCGCGGTGGCGATCCCTCAATTCCTGAACCAAGTGCGCCGCTCCCGCACGGCCGAGGCTCAAGCTGCTCTCACTGCAGTAGGGCGGGCTTCTGAAGTCTATCGGCTGGACACCAGTATTTACCCGGATGCCTACTCTAGGATCCAAGCTCCTGGGCCTAACCAGGGCAAATACCTGAACGACCCCTGGAGTGCACCTAACTACCAAACACCAGTGGCAAGTAATAGCGACCGGCAGGGCGTCCGTTGGGACACGACTGCGCTTTCAAGTGCAACAGCATATGTCACTTCCTCGGGTAGCCGCATTCAATGCACCATTGGCCTAGGAGATGAGGAGGCAGCTGTAGCTGCTCTCGACACTTTTGTAGGCAAGAGCTGCAACGTGTTTCAATAGTTTCTGCAGGTTCCACTGTTTGCTTGGCTCCCTTTGGGGAGCTTTTTTTAGTCCTCTGAGACAACCTGAGATTTTCAGGGGGCAAGCACAGTCGCTAGCAACTGGGAAGGATAGCAGATGCGGGTGAGGATACCCTCTTCTATCAAGCTCTGGTTAATCATAGAGTTGCTGTAGAGTACAAACTTTTGGTAAAGAGCCACCATTTGGTTGACATCTCCTGAACAGTATGCATCCCTTGAGGCCAAGTGGAAGGGAACTCGAATGGGATTAGACTTTGAGCGCCACCAGTAGTCGGGAAAGTTTCCCAGTTGAGCGTACTTCTTGTAGTAGTTCTGGAAGCCGCAATTCAAGTAGTGCAAAACAGCGGGAGATGAGGTGACTAGGGTATGCTCCTCTGGAATGTCAAAACTATGTACGCTGTTGGGCAAAAGATTAGGATAAATCCGAGCTGCTGATTTCCCATTTTGATAGGCTAAAAAGTATTGGCCCTTGCCAGAGATACTCTCAAACTTAATATAAAAGTTGGGATCTAAAACAGCAGGGTTTTGCTTGAACAGAGTAACTTCGCGAAAGTAATCTTCAATCTCAAACTTTTCGGGGGCTGCCTCGTAGTTTAAGAAGCGAACCTGAAGTATGTCGCTACCTAGCTGGTCAAACCAATCCAAGGTAAGTGCCTCGCCGAGGTAGAAGAGCTCATCTCCATCAATGTGAATGATCCAATCCATGCCTTGCTCAAGGGCAATCTGTATAGCAGTTTCCACATTTAAAATCTGGCGGGCCATGACCTCGTAGCTGACATGAGGGCCATATTTTGCATAGAGGATATTGCCTAGCGCTTGCTGGACTTGCAAAGCTTCGTCATTGGGAATAGCTGTTACGTCGGAGAATCTAAGCGCTATCTGAGCAGCAGGATCCTCCGGATCGTCAAAGAAGATATAGATGTGGGCGATCCCGATGGCGAGGTGGTAACAATACAGACTTTGGCCATATTGAATTCGAGCCTTTAGGCAAGTTGCTTGGTTCCTAACCAAGTGTTGATGGTGAAGCGGCTATCGGCAAGGGCTTGACTGGGACTAAACACAGGCAGGATTTCGTGCAGGCAACTGCTAGGGAAGAAGACGATGCTGTTGTTAGTTGGAATCACCTCATCATAGGTTCCATGGAGAATTGGCGGATGGGGCTTCTGCCTTTGAGTATCGTAAATACGCAGCTCACCCCCTCGGTAGGGCTTGGGCTCTTTGTGAAAGTAGTACACACAGCTTACCTGACGAAAGGCTGTCTGGGGATAGGAATTATCGGTATGGGGAGTAAAGTAGCAGCCATCATAGCTAGCAATCATCTCCATCTCGAAGATTTGGATATCGAAGTTCTCGATGCCTAGCTCCACAAAGATTTGAGGAGCAACCCTAGCAATCTTCTCCCTCAGCAGGGATCCATACTCCTGAAAGTAAGCCAAATCTAGCCTTAGGGAGCGCCGAAACTTGAGAGAGTCAGCCTCAGTGTTGCTTTGGCTATAGCTTCTCGCAGGGATAAACTTATCTTGGTGAGCAATGGCATGCTGCAAGATGGCCTGGTTGACTTCAGCTGGTAGGAAGTTATCTAGCTTAACGTACTTACAAGGATAGAACCGGGGCTGCTCCGGCGGATCTGGCTGAGAAAACGTGAGGGATACTGGGTTGGCATTCAGCAACAACCCTGGGCCGAGTTCCCGGATGTAAGCCAAATCTTGCTCAGTTAAAGCTCTGTGTTGGGGATCCCAGCTCAAGAGATGGATCCCTTGGCTGAGCTTGGGAAAAGCTTTTTGCAGATGAAAAGCGGGATCCACCCCCATCAAATCTAAGGTCGATTGGGCAAGGGATCCGTAGCGGCAGTGATCGACCAAGTACAGGGCCGGCTCAGCCAGGTAATCCCGCAGAAGCAGGGACTGGAGCAAATGGGTGCGATAGTCAACAAGCTCCGCCCAGAAGCAAACGCCAATTCGGGCATCGGGAAACCCTTCCCCCAAATCTGCCAGAAGAGCGGGGATGGATCCTTCTAGCAGCAGAACCCGTTCTTCTAACCCTAGCCGAAGGATCTGGGCTTGGAGATCTTCCGCGCTGGGCAATTTTTTAGAAGAATTCTGGAGCGGATCCCGTAGAATTACTGCTAGTTTTTCAGGATGGCGAAGCATTGCCTCTAGCCCAGCTCCTGAGTCTTCCCAGCCGATCTGACAAAAGATCTGCTGTTCAGGCATGCGACCTAGAGCCCAGTCCAATAGCTGAGCGAGACTCCCGACTTGCTCCAGGTCGGAAGCAAGCTCCTGAGTAAGGTCTTGGCACTGCATGGAAGGGATCCCTGGCGTTCCGTTCTCTCTAGCCTAATGTACCCGGATTCACCCCTAGTTCCCGCAGCTTTTGTGCCAGGTGCTCTGCCCGTCGCTGCTCCTACTTGACCTCGGCAGGTGGCCGCTTGGGTAGGTAGGCCAGCCAAATCCGGTCTATCAACGGCGGGGCTGCCCATGGCCTATCCCAATAGAGGGTCAAGGGATCCCTTCTTCTTTAGCCTGACTTCCAGGGCAAGCTAGGGTTGCCAGTTATCGATCCAGCTCTAGAAAGCTGCAGGGGCGGCCTAAACAAGGGCTTTGACGGATCCCTGAGGAGTAGAGCTGGCTTTATAACCGTTTCATAAACCTAGGACTGCTAAGCTCCTACGGACTGCCCGAGCGAAGAATCAAAAAATGAAGGGTACCAAGGCCGCAGCTCCGCGTATTCTTCTCAACTGGCCAGCTCCACCCGACTACATCCCGCCCCCTCTGCTTTCAGACCGGCAGGTAACCCTCTGTCCCAAGGCAAGAGCAAAGGGATTTGGGTTAGGCTTTGTCAACTTCACCGGCGGCCTAGTGGAGTGCCCAGAAGGAGATTATGACCTCTACGACTTTGTACAGCAATCTGAGCAGATTGCAGATAAGGAGTTTGACTTACAGCCTGTTAAGGAATCAAGGGGTACAGTAGCAACACTTAGCA
>NZ_JANSIR010000025.1:2258-6858 GCF_047462155.1 Synechococcus sp. OH2 | reverse complement strand
CCCCTCCGGCGCAGCTTGTTGGCCTTCGATGCGATGGCCGGCCATCGCCAAGCTA
Organism: Synechococcus sp. OH2; assembly: GCF_047462155.1. NCBI lineage: Bacteria > Bacillati > Cyanobacteriota > Cyanophyceae > Synechococcales > Synechococcaceae > Synechococcus > Synechococcus sp. OH2. Next base: position 6,803 of record NZ_JANSIR010000025.1, on the reverse strand, counting down.
TTGGGCACCTGCTCCAGCGGCTCCCCCGCATCCAGCCACAGCTCCAAAAGCTCCCCCGGGGCCATGCGTTCCAGGCGTAGCTTGGCCCGCACGTAGTTAAGCGGGCAAGGGATCCCGCGTTGATCCAGAACCAGCTTCACCTCCTGGGGGGGAATTGCCTCCGCCGTCATTCTTCTTCTCGCTCTCGGTTGCCGGGCATTTGGGCCAGCCCCCGCAACAGCCCGCCCAAGAAACCGTCCCGCTTGTTGATGCGTTCCCCATGCAACTCGGCCAGGCGCAGGAGCAGTTCCCGCTCTTCAGGGCTGATGCGGGTGGGAATCTCCACTACCAGGGTGATTTTGTGGTCGCCCCGCAACATCGGATTGCCAAGGCGAGGTACCCCCTTGCCCTCCAGAGTTAACACCGTACCCGGCTGGGAACCCGCCGGAATGGTCAGCTCCACCTCTTCCTCCAGGCCCGCCTTCGAGTCCACCGTGGGCACTGAGACTTTAGCCCCCAAAATGGCCTGCAAATAGCTCACCCGTACCTCCGAGAGAATGGTAAGGCCATCTCGCTGGAAGTCGGGATCTGGCTCCACAAACAGGTAGACGTAGAGATCTCCCGGTGGGCCACCGCGCCGACCGGCGTCCCCCTCGCCAGAGACCCGCAGACGGGTGCCGCTATCCACGCCGGCAGGGATGTTGATGCGCAGCTTCTTGGTGGTCTGGACCAGCCCCTCCCCATTGCAGTTATAGCAGGGCTCTTCCAGCACCTGGCCGGCACCGCCGCAGGTGGGACAGATCGAGACCTGGGTAAAATTGCCAAAGGGCGTGCGGGTGGCCCGCCGCACCTGACCAGCACCACCACAGGTGGGGCAAACTTTCACATTTGTGCCGGGCTTAGCCCCGCTGCCCCCACAGACCGGGCAGACCTCCAAGTGGCTGATGCGAATTTGCTTTTCGCCCCCAAAGATGGCCTCAAGAAACTCCAATTTTAGGTCAAAGCGCAGGTCATCCCCGCGTACCGGCCCCTGGCGGCTGCGGCTGTAGCCAACTCCCCCTCCCGCAAAGTTGGTGAAGAAGCTCTCGAAAAGGTCAGCGAAGCCACCGATTCCGGCAAAATCCTGGAACCCGCTGGCTGCTGCTGCTCCGCTTAGCCCTGCCTCGCCATAGCGATCGTAGCGAGCCCTCAGCTCGTCATCGGAGAGCACCTCATAGGCGCGGTTGATTTCCTTGAAGCGATCCTCAGCCCCTGGCTCTTTGTTGACGTCAGGGTGATACTTGCGGGCCAGCCGACGATAGGCGCGCTTAATCTCTTCCTTGGAGCTATCACGGCTAACCCCCAAGATTTCGTAGTAGTCACGAGCCATAGAAGCGCTTCAGAGAACAAGGATGGAATGACGCCGGAAACACAGCTTAACGAATGGCCCAGGCAACGCCCCCTGCCCTGCCCCAGAGCTGAACAAAAGCCTTCGCCGAGCATTCTCAGCGGGTGCCATAGATCTCACTCCCCATCTCCAGGAGTACAGCCCGCAGCTCTTCCATTGCGTTCCGTAAAGTTGCTAAGTCTACGTTATCATCTGCCAGCAGCGCCCTCAATGTGCCCGCCGCCTGCGCCCCCCGCTGGAGGCGGATCTCGCTAAGGCGACTGCCGTGCTCCTGCAGGGTCTTCTCGTAGTTGTAGAGCAGGCTGTCCGACTGGTTACGGGCCTCCACCAACTGCCGCCGGCGCTGATCTTCTTCGGCGTAGGCCTCGGCTTCCCGACGCATCCGCTCGATCTCGCTGCTGCTCAAGCCGCCGTTGTTGGTGATCTTGATGCTCTGCTCGATCCCCGTCCCCTTCTCGCGGGCCGAGACCTTCAGAATGCCGTTGGCATCGATATCAAAGGAGACTTCGATCTGGGGCACCCCCCGGGGAGCTGGCGGGATCCCGGTCAGTTGAAAGCGGCCCAAGGTCTTGTTGTCCTTGGCCATGGCCCGCTCCCCCTGCAAAACGTGAATCTCCACCACGCTCTGGCCGTCGGTGGCCGTAGAGAAGATCTGGGTTTTGCTGGTGGGAATGGTGGTGTTGCGCTCAATGATGCGGGTGAATACCCCGCCCAGGGTCTCCACACCAATGGAGAGGGGAATCACGTCCAGTAGCAGCAGGTCTTTCACTTCTCCGCCCACCACCCCTGCTTGGATGGCCGCGCCAAGGGCTACGGCCTCGTCGGGGTTGACGGAGCGATCCGGGTTTTTTTTGAAGATTTGCCGAATCTTCTCCTGAACAGCGGGAATGCGGGTAGAGCCACCCACAAGCAGCACGCGGTCGATATCCTCAGGGGAGAGGCCGGCATCCCGCAAGGCTTGCTCGGTGGGCTCGACAGTAGCTTCCACCAGATCCCGCACCAACTCCTCAAACTTGGCGCGGGTCAGCTCCACTTCCAGGTGTTTGGGCCCGGAGTCGTCGGCGGTGATAAAGGGCAGGTTGATGAGTGTAACCTGGGTGCTGGACAGCTCAATTTTGGCCTTCTCGGCCGCCTCCCGCATCCGCTGCAAGGCCATGCGATCCCGGGAAAGATCGATCCCTTCCGTCTCCAAAAACTGGCGGTTGAGCCAATCGACAATTCTTTGATCAAAGTCATCGCCGCCCAGATGGTTGTTGCCGGCGGTGGCTTGCACCTCGAACACACCGCTGCCCAGTTGCAGCACCGAGACGTCGAAGGTGCCGCCACCCAGGTCGAAAACCAAGATGCGCAGATCTTGATCTTGTTTGTCCAGCCCGTAGGCCAGGGCGGCCGCCGTCGGTTCGTTGATGATGCGCAATACCTCCAGTCCGGCAATGGTGCCCGCGTCTTTGGTGGCCTGGTGCTGGGCATCGGTAAAGTAGGCGGGAACGGTGATCACGGCCTGGGTCACCGGCTCCCCCAGATAAGCCTCCGCATCGGCCTTCAGCTTTTGCAGAATCATGGCGGAGATCTCCTGGGGTGTGTAGGCGCGATCCTGCACCACCACCTCCACCATGTTGTCCCGGCCGGGGATGACTTTGTAGGGAACTCGCTTCCGTTCTTCTTCGGTTTCGGCAAAGGTGCGGCCGATGAAGCGTTTGATGCTGAAGATGGTATTTTCCGCGTTGGTAACCGCCTGACGCTTGGCCAGTTGACCCACCAGGCGGACATTGTTCTTGGCAAAGCCGACGATGCTGGGGGTGGTGCGCCCTCCTTCGGCATTGGTGATCACCACAGGCTGCCCCCCTTCCAAAACCGCCACACAACTGTTGGTGGTTCCCAGGTCAATCCCGATGACTTTGCCCATACCGCTCTCTCCCCGTGCGTCAAATCCCAACCCAAGACGGATGCCACGGATCTCAACTTATTAAGAGCATTCTGCCCAGAATCCCGCAGAAACCTTCAGGCAGCGCTTCCGCCTCCGTAGCTTTACTGTAGCCTTTCTGGGGATGGATAGGCTCTGCTTGTCAAGGTTCGAGAGAGCAGTTTTGCTAAGGGTTTGGAGGGTTTTGGGGAGAGGTAGGAGTACTTTCGGGGCCAGTCTCGGCATCAGCCGTTGTGCTTGGGGAGGAAGGCTCAGGGTTTGGGCTGCCCGACGAGACAGCCACCATGGCATGGCGAATCACCAAGTCCCCCAGCTTGTAGCCCGGTTGATATTCAACGACCACCACATCTTCGGGGTACTCGCTGCTGGGCTGGCGGGCTATGGCCTCGTGCAGGTTGGGATCGAAGGGCTGGCCTACCGATTTCATGCGGGATACGCCCATCTTTTTCAAGCATTCCACTAGCAAGCGATAGACGCTTTGATAGCTGTTGTGCAGCTCCCGCTCGCGGTCGGTCTCCAGCTTCAACTGCTGCTGCGCCCGCTCAAAGCTATCCACAACAGGCAGGATCTCCAGCACAAATTTCTGCCGTTCTTTTTGGCTGAACTCCTCTTTTTCCCGCTGGGTACGCCGTCGGTAGTTCTCAAAATCGGCGTAGAGGCGTATGTAGGACTCTTCCTTCTCTTTCAGTTGCTGGCGCGTTATTTCCAACTCCTGCTGGAGCTGCTTTAAGGTTTCGCTGAGATCTTGAGAAGCCTCAGCGCTGGCTTCGCCGGAGGAGGTGCCAGCTTCCGCTTCACGGTCTTCCAGAATCAGCTTCTCCAGCTCTGCCTCCACGTCGATTTCCTCTTCCTGGAGTTCAGGATAGGTATCTTCTGGGGGCATCGGTTGCTTTTCTTCAGCAGTCATGGGTTATGTCGACAAGCGTGAGCAATAAGCAATAACGTCGGGTGCCCACAGTTTGGCAGTCTCAAAACCATCGCCGCCATTAGCCAAACTGGGCTCTGTGCTGATCGTATTCTACCGACTCCTCTACCAGCCAGTTAAGGTTCCTGTTGTTCTAGCCTACCAGCAAGCTGTCCTGAGGCTGGCCCAAACACTGGGGAAAGTAGATCTCGGCCAAGTTGGGAATGAGGTGCCAGTTGTGGCTGTAGATGGGCTGGATGGGGGAATGGGTGTGAATGTGGCGGGCGAGAAAGTCGCGGATACTGTCGGCGGAGATCCAGAGGGTTTGGGCTTCTTGGAACATGCTGTAGC
>NZ_JANSIR010000025.1:0-2040 GCF_047462155.1 Synechococcus sp. OH2 | reverse complement strand
GTGTAGCCGCGGGCTTCGGGGGCGACGACAGCGGCGGGATCCGCCGGGAGATGCTCGGGATCCAATTGGCGAAAATACCCAGCCGTCTGCTCAAGAGCGCGTCGCAAGATGTCGCCGGTGATCTCCAAGATGCAGAGGGTGTTGTCGTAAACGGTGAGGCTGTAGGCGTCTTGCAAAAAGATGGGGCCCGCTGCCAGGCCGGCACTGCTGCAGATGTTGACCAGGGAGAGCTCCGCCGAGAGGCCGGCCTCCCGTACCGCCTGCAATTGGGCCTGATGCAGGAGCTCTGCTAGGGGATTGGCCCCCAACCGGGCTGCCAGCCCACCGCGGTAGGCACAACGGGCGTGGCCGATGGGCTGGCGGATGTAGCGCAGGGTGGCCTGATGATAAGGCTCGGCGAGACGCAGCAGGTGCGGATCAGCAGGGATCCCTTCTGCGGCAAGCAACTGGGCAGTTTTCCCGACAACTTGCCAGCGGCCGCCGTGGCGCTCCAGCTCCAAAGACACGTGGGAAAGGTGGCTGCCCCAGTAGCCGGGCTGCACCACCAGGGCTTTGGCTCCCCCCAGGCCGGCGATGGTCTGGTGGGTATGGCCGGAGAGGATGACGTCGATGCCCTCTAGCTCCGCCAGGCCCAGCAGCTCGTTTTCCCCCACCAAGCTTTTGTTGCTGACCCAGCCGCGGCGATCCGGGTTGTGCCAGTGCTCTGGGGTGCGCAAAGGAGGCAGTTGGCTGGGACCACTGTGCAAGATCAGCACCAACACATCCACCTGGGTCCGCAGCAGGGCCAGATAGTGTCGGGCAGTTTCCAGCAGGGGGGCAAAGCGCAGCCCCGCGATGTAGTCGGGCCGCTCCCAGGTGTCGATGCGGGGGGTGGTCAGCCCCAACAGGCCGACGCGGATCCCGGCCACTTCTCGGATTAGGTAGGGCCGAAACAGGGGATCCCCGTTTTGGCGGAGGATATTGGCACACAGGGTGGGACAGCGGAGAGCGCTCGCAAAATCCTGCAGCACCTGGAGCCCAAAGTTAAAGTCGTGGTTGCCCGGCGTGAAGGCGTCGTAGCCGAGGGCGTTGAGGGCGTGAGCCATAGGATGGGGGGAGACCCGCTCCACCTGGGCATAGTAGGTGCCCAAGGGGGATCCCTGAATGGTGTCGCCGCTGTCGATGAGCAACACCGGATCTTCGCTGCCAGCCCGCACACGCTTGATCAGGGTGGCCAGCTTGGCCAAGCCATGTTCTGCAGGGCTCCCGGTAAAGTAGTTCCAAGGATGCAGGTTGGCGTGGAGATCGGAAGTGTGGAGAATTGTTAACCGCATTCCAATATCATAACCGAAGCGAAAGCCGCAATCCAAGCTCCCATTTTCTGGGGAGGGGGCTGTCACCTCAGCAAAAACAGCACCTGCACACAGCCCACCAAAAAACCCAGCAGCCCCCCCAAGTTGACGATGGCCTGCAGTTCTTGGCGCACAATTTGTTGAATGGCCTGCTCCAGGTCGGCGGGGGAGGTGGCGTTCACTTTATCGGCGATCACCTGATCCAAGTTCAACACTGGGATCACCTGCATCATCAGGGATTCCAGATCCCGTTCCAAGTAGCGCTCCAGCAGCAAAGCCAGGTCGGCGCTGATCTGATCGATGGAGGTGATCAACGCCTTGGAGTTGCGCAGGCGACCCAACACCAGGCTGGCCACTTTTTCCCAATCGATGCTCTCCCCCAGCCCCTTGATAACCTCTGGCCCTTGGCTGCGCAGGTAATCTTGGATGCCCTCGCGGAGGGCACGACGCAACTGACGTACGGCGGAAACTGGCAGGTTTTGCAGGGAGAGGTTCTGCAGGATCTCGGTAAGGCGGCGGGGGGCATTGATGTCTTTGAGCAGATCTTCCAAGATGGCTTCTGCCCCTTCCGGCTCCTCCAGGCAATAGGTGCGCAGGCGCAGTAGGGCGTTTTTGAGGCCAAACAAGTTGGCCACCACCCAGTAGGAGCCGGTGGCCCGCTCGCGAAATTCTTCATCCAAAGCTTCGATGTTGCGATCGGTGAGAAAGT
>NZ_JANSIR010000024.1:0-3144 GCF_047462155.1 Synechococcus sp. OH2 | reverse complement strand
CATGGGTGGCCCCATGAGTGCCAATGACGAAAGGGCATTTCCTTGGCTAGGTCAGGAGAAGGAGTTTATCCGCAATGCCATCGAGGCCGGCAAGTCCATTTTGGGTATCTGTCTGGGGGCGCAACTGATTGCCAGCGCAATGGGTAGCCGAGTGTTTCCAAATCGTGTTAAGGAAATAGGCTGGTGGCCAGTGCAAGGGATCCAACCAGCGAACGAGCTGGCCTTTCCTTTTCCGCCCTCGATTGAGGTTTTTCACTGGCACGGGGAAACCTTCGAGCTGCCCCCTGGTGCACTTCACCTTGCCAAAAGCGAAGGCTGTGAGAACCAGGCCTTTCAGCTTGGGCGTTCAGTGATTGGCCTCCAGTTTCACTTGGAAACCACGCCAGAATTGGTGCAGGGGCTTGTCTCCCACTGCCGCAACGAGTTATTGCCATCTACCTATGTGCAGTCGGAAGTAGAAATTCTCTCAGCTCCCCCTGAGAAGTACCAAGCCATAAACCATCTCATGGGCGAGGTGCTCTCCTTTCTCTGTCGCTCCGATCCCTAGCCCCGCGCCGCGCTCTAGAGGGCGGCCAGAGCCGTAAGATGCATCTGCAAGCCAAAGTTCCAAGGGGCATAGACGTGGGCCATCAGGTTTTGGGACTGGGGATCGCAGGTTGGTCGGCTGCACGGCTGCTGCGGGCCCAGGGAAAAGAGGTGTGGGTCTGGGACGAGCAGGATTCGGAGCTCTTGCGGCAACGGCAGGCAGAGCTGGAACAAGAAGGGATCCCTGTCCACTTGGGCCAGCCTTTTCAACTGCTGCCGGGAGTGGAGCAGGTGGTGGTCAGCCCGGGCATTGCCTGGGATCACCCCTTGCTGCAAGAGGCGCGTCGGCAAGGGATTGAGGTGGTGGGAGAGGCAGAGCTGGCCTGGCAGTTCCTTGAGCATCTGCCTTGGGTAGGGATCACGGGCACCAACGGCAAAAGCACCACCACGGCCCTGGTGGCGGAGATGTTCAAAGCGGCTGGGCTAGAAGGGATCCCCTGCGGCAACATTGGCTTACCTCTGTCTCAGGTGGCGCTGGAGACTTGGCAAGGGCAGCGGCAGCCGGATTGGATCGTGGCAGAGCTGAGCAGCTACCAACTGGAGGCCAGCAGCCGCCTGATGCAGAGCTCCCCTAGCAGCCCACCCCGCATTGGGGTATGGACCACCTTCACCCCCGATCACCTAGAGCGGCACGGCACCCTGGAGCGCTACGCCGGCTTTAAGGCGCGGCTGCTGGAGCGGGCCCAGTGGCGGGTGGTCAACGGCGAGGATCCCTACCTCTTTCGCCGGCGGCGAGACTGGGAAAACACCTACTGGGTTTCCCTGCAAGATCCGCAAGCGGATGTCTTACTGCGGGGGAGCACCCTTTACATCCAGGGGGAAGCGGTGGCGGAGCTGGAGGATTTTGCCGAGCGCTGCCCTGGTCCTCACAACTTGCAGAACTTGCTCTTGGCGGCAGCGGCTGCCCATCTGGCCGGGATCCCTAACACTGCCATTCAGGGAGCCATCCGCTCTTTTGCTGGCATGCCCCATCGCTTGGAGTGGGTAGCCCAAATCCAGGTGGGATCCACCCCCATCCGCTTTGTCAACGACAGCAAGGCCACCAACTACGAGGCCGGCTGGGTGGCGCTCAACGCCCTCTCCCCGCCCATCATCCTTATTGCCGGTGGAAGGGCCAAACAGGGGGACCCCTCAGCCTGGCTGCGGCTTATTCAGGCTAAGGTGGCCCGCGTGTTGCTCATTGGGGAGGCTGCCCCTGCCCTGGCCCAGGCTCTCCAGGCAATCCGCTATACTGACGTCGAGATCCTGCCAACCCTAGAGGTAGCGGTGGAAAGGGCCTTTGCAGCCGCTTGCTCCCTAGCGCAAGCCCTGGCGGATCCCGCTCAGCCCATTACCGTTTTGCTGTCGCCCGCTTGTGCCAGCTTTGACCAGTACCCCAGCTTCGAGCACCGTGGCCACCACTTCCGCGCCTGTTGCCAAGCCCTTGTGGGATCCCTGGAACGCTGAAGCGCGCTGGCTGCGCTGGCTGACGCTGGTTTGGCTGGCGGTGGGCTTGATGATGCTGTTTTCGGCCTCCTACCCGGTGGCGCAGCAGACTACTGGCGATGGCCTCTATTTCTTTAAGCGCCAGTTGCTCTGGGCAGGGCTGGGGCTGGCCTGCTTCGCACTTCTGGTGCGCATCCCTTTGCGGCGCTGGTTCCCCTGGGCCGGGATCCTCTGTCTGCTGGGCATTGGCTTAGTCTGGGCTACCCAGGTGCCGGGGCTGGGGGTTTCCCGCCTGGATGCCAGCCGCTGGCTGGATTTGAAGGTAATCCCGGTGGTCATCCAGCCTTCGGAATTGCTCAAGCCTCTGTTGGTGCTGCAGGGGGCCTGGGTGTTGGGCCGTTGGTTTTACCACCCCGCCTGGTTTCGCGGCGTCTGGGTTGGGCTCTTTGCTTTGGCGCTGCTAGGGATCCTCCTCCAGCCCAACTTGGGCACCACCGCCATCTGCGGCCTTACCCTCTGGGTCATGGCCTGGAGTGCTGGGATCCCCGTTTTTACCCTCTTGGCTACAGCGGGACTGGGGATCCTGGCGGCTGTGGTGAGCATTCTCAGCAAAGACTACCAGCGGCGGCGCATCCTTGCCTTTTTGGATCCCTGGGGGAATGCGCGGGGCGACGGCTATCAGTTGGTGCAAAGCCTTTTGGCCATTGGCTCAGGGGGCTGGTGGGGCAAAGGCTACGGCCTTTCGCAGCAAAAGCTATTCTACCTGCCCATCCAGTACACAGACTTCATCTTTGCGGTGTATGCGGAAGAGTTTGGCCTGGTGGGATCCCTCTTCTTCCTGGGGCTATTGAGCGCCTACACCTGGGTAAGCCTGCGGGTCATGCGGCGCTGTCTCGACCTGCCCACGCGGCTGGTGGCCTGTGGTTGTTTGATGTTTTTGGTGGGGCAGGCACTGCTGAATGTCAGTGTAGTCACCGGCCTGTTGCCAACTACAGGGGTACCCTTGCCGCTGTTTAGCTACGGCGGCAGCTCAATTCTCTCTGGACTAATTATGGCGGGGCTGCTGGTGCGGGGCGCCCCCGAGGGGGGCTAAGCTCTGTAAGCGTCTCACTCAGCAGCCAGTAGATAGAGACT
>NZ_JANSIR010000023.1:28410-36891 GCF_047462155.1 Synechococcus sp. OH2 | reverse complement strand
CGCTATCCCTCCCCACCCGGGTGGGGAATCCCGCGCCTTACGTTGAACAGCAGCTAAAGCTGCTCTAAGGCTTTCCCGCCCCGCACTACTCGCGCTAGCAGCGCCGAGCGCTGAGTACGGGGCTACAAAGCTACTCTGCTGTGTGTTGCAACCTTCTCCAAACCGGCGCTGACAGCCGTTGACCCCAGCCAGGGAGCAACAGCAGCCATGGCAAGATGGGACATCTGGTCAGGGATCCCAAGTCTCAGCCAAGGCCTGGTCTGGAGAGTCTAGTGAGAATTGCAATAGAACTGACTGCACGGCCACCGTCGGTGGCGGAAGCAATGCGGGAAATCCGGGATCCCGTATCGGCCATGGCCCAGAAGCTGCCGATGCTTTTGGCTGTAGAGGTGCCCAGGAGAAATTCCACTGCATTAGAGTCCGGGGATTGCTCCTGAGCAGCGATCACCCCCGCCGCTTCCCCACCTTGCCCAGCCACTGCTGGAGTGGAAGGTTCCGGCGTGGGCTGAGAGGCTTCTGCTGGGCGGGGAGAAGGTGGTTGCAGCGGCATCTCGCCAGGGGAGGTTTGTGGGGCCTTGCCAGGGGGTACGGGGGGAGCCTGGCCGGCGATCTTTCCCCAGAAAGCTTGGAGGAGTTGCCACATGGCTAAGTTGGCTCCTGAGCGAAAGGGCAGTGAGGAATGGTGCTATCCTGCCATGCTCTGCCCTGAGAATCCACTCCCTCTGCAAGTCTTGCTAGAGCAAAGTCATAACGAGTATGATTAAGAAGCTTACCTAGGGAGAAAATTCACCATGGCGCAAATTCGCGAGATTCCCCTGGCCCAAATTCGTCGCCCCTTGCCGCGGCAGACGGATCCGGAGAAAGTGCAGGCGTTGATGGCTTCCATCGAAGCCATCGGCCTGCAGGAGCCGATCGAGGTTTTGGAAGTGGAGGGAGAGTACTACGGGTTCTCTGGCTGCCACCGCTACGAGGCATTTGTTCGCTTAGGCAGGGAGCGAATTCCCTGCCGGGTGCGCAAGGCAACGCCTGCCGTCTTGAGACTCCACCTGGCCTAGGAGGGATCCCTCTCTCCCAGCCTATTTTTTGTCGCCCGACTCTTCCTGGGGGACGTAGCCCCGTTCGTAGGCAAAGCGCACCAGTTGTGAGCGATTTTCCAGAGAAAGCTTGCTGAGGATGTTGGTCAGGTGAGTTTGCACAGTGCGCGGGCTAATGAACAGCTTCTCGCCGATTTGCTTGTTGGTGAGGCCGCGGATCACTTCCCGGAACACCCGCTCTTCGGCGGGGGTGAGGGGAAGCTCGGGTAAGCTGGAGCGGGGGGCGGCTTCGGATTTGGCCTGGGTCTGCTGCTGGATCAGGCGCAGAATCTCCAACTGGGTGCGGCGGGCTCGTTCGATTTGCGCCTCGATTTTGGCCACCAACTCCAGCGGCTCGAAGGGCTTGATGATGTAGTCATCGGCTCCCCACTCGTAGCCCTGAACGCGGTCGTCCAGCTCACTGCGAGAGGAGAGGAAGATAAAGGGGACGAGTTCGCCGCCCCGCTGTTGGCGCAGTTGCCGGCAAAACTCGAAGCCATCCATTTCCGGCATCACCACATCCGACACCACCACATCCGGCTGCTCTTGGGCAAACAGGCGCAGCCCTTCTACACCCGAAGCGCCCGTACAAACCCGATAGCCGTGCTGAGTCAAGTGGCGGCTCAGCACCTTTAAAGAGAGGGGATCGTCATCTACGACCAATACGCGCTTCATGATGACTAGGGGGAGAGGCTGTTGAGGAATGACTAAAGAGATGATCTGAGGGCGCTATTCACCTCTTGCCGCAAGTTTAAGTCCAGATAGGATGCTGGCGATCAACTAACCCCTGCCCCATAATAGTCGTTCCAGAAGCAGTCTTGCTGCCGGCTCAGGCGGACTGGGAAATAGGTTTGTTTAGGCTCCCATCCCGGAGTAGCGTTGCAAACCCTTGCGCCACAGCCAGCGGTTGACCAGCCAAAACAGCCCCAGCCAGGCCAGGCCCATGGCAAAACCGCGCGGGATATCTTGTGGGATCCCCACCCAGAGGCCGGCGGGAAAATGTACCAAGTAGGGAAAGGGCGTCCAGGCCAAGACCTGGCGCACCGCCGGTGGAAACACCTCCAGAGGGGCGATCACCCCCGACAAAAACAGGTACACCAAGAAATGAAGCTGCTCCAGAGCCGATATTCGCTCCACCCAAAAGGCCAGCAGCGCCAGGGTGTACTGCATAAGAAAGCGCAGGGCAAAAGCCAACAGAATGGCCAGGGATCCCAGTGCCACCTGTTGCCAAGACGGGATCCAAAAAGCACGGGGGTAGAGCAGGAAAAAGAAGGCAATCAAAGCTATGGTAAAGGGGAGACGGGCCAGGCGCTCCATCAGGTGGCTGGCGACGTGGTGCCAAGCGGGATCCAGAGGCTGCAACAGACGCGGCGATAACTTGCCTTCGACGACCTCCCGCTCAAAGTCCCAGATTACCCAGGTGATGCTGAACTGGCGCACCAGGAACACGGCCAGAAAATAGCGGCTGAACTCCAGGGAAGAGAGCGAGAAATCTCCTGAACGGGCGGCTTCGCTCCAGAGCCCCATCATGATCAAGGGCAGGGATCCGGCCAACACCCACAGGATCAGCTCCGCCCGGTACTCCAGCATGTAGGCGTAGTAGGCGGCAAAGAGCGCCCTCAGCTTGCGAAAAAAGGCGTTCATTGAGGCTCTGAAGGGGCAAGCGGACTATAGAGTGGGCAACAGGCCGGCCAGATTGACCACCGCTCCCACCACGACAATGGCGGGCGGTGCTACAGGCGAGGGCTGACCGGCTAGAGTCTCCAAACGGAGCAGATGAATCTCTTGCTCCGGGGTGGTGCCCCAGCGGATCAGGGCAACGGGGGTGTCGGGAGCTTTGCCGCCGGCCAACAATTCGGCGGCGATGTGGCCGAGGTTGTGCATACCCATGTAGATCACCAAGGTTTCTACGGCCTCGGCTAGGGCACGCCAATTGACCTGGGGGCGGTATTTCCCTACCGCCTCATGGCCGGTTACGAAGGCAACCGAGGAGCTGAGGTCGCGATGGGTGAGTGGGATCCCAGCATAGGCGCTGGCGGCCATGCCCGCCGTAATTCCCGGCACCACTTCCACCGGGATCCCGGCCTGCACCAGGGCCAGCATCTCCTCGCCCCCCCGCCCGAAGATGAAGGGATCCCCGCCCTTGAGGCGCACCACCACGGCTGCCGTCTGGGCTTTCTCGATCAGCAAGGCGGTGATTTGCTCCTGCGGGAGGGTATGGGCGCCGCAGTGTTTGCCGGCGTAGATTCGTTCTGCTGTGGGTGGGATCAGCTCCAAAATGGGGGATCCCACCAGGGCATCGTAGATGACCACGTCCGCATGGGCGAGCAGCGCTTTGCCCTTCACCGTCAGCAGTCCCGGATCCCCAGGCCCTGCCCCCACCAGATACACTTTGCCCATCTCAAATCCCAATAGCTTGTCGGAAATATCTATTCTGCTGGAACAGGACAGTTTTGACCAACCAACCCTACTTCCCGGTCAGACAGGCCGTCTGCAGGGTCTCCTGGATGGCCTGTACCACCTGGGGATCCCGCCAGAGGGGCGGCTCCACCGTAATCTGCAGCAAGGGCCATTCTCGCTGTAGCCGCTGAGCTTGTTCTTGTAAAGCGCGCAGCAGACCGCCCGGAAAAAGAAAAAACGGCAGCACCCGCAGGCGATACTGGCTCAGACGCAGGCAATGGATTACAGCCGCTTCCAGGGTGGGGGGCTGGGCGGCAAAAGCCAGGTGGATGGGGATTCCGGGCAGGCGCTGTTCCAGAGCTTGGATCCCGGCCTGGAGCTGGGCGGCAAATCCCGGCAGGCGGCTGCCATGGCCAAATAGGATCCAGCCGTGGGTCAGTTCCCCCAACCGCTGCGCCGCAACCACGCGAGCCGCCACCAAATCGAGCAGGGCCGGGTGCTGGCCGATGGGGGGCGTCAGCAGCAACTGCAGGCGCGGCCAGCGAGCTTGAACCTGCTCCACCGCAGCCGGCAAATCCTCCTCCACATGGGATCCCCCGCCCATAAACAGCGACAGCAGCACCACCGGCCCATCGACTCTATCCAGACAGGAGGCCAATTGTCTGTGAATCTGCTCTGCCAAGGTCAGGGGCTGACCTTCCAACTGGGCCAGCTCCACCGGCTGAGGAGACAGCCGCTGCCGCACCCGGGCCAGCAAATCCGCCGCCGCCTGTTGGTATTCCGGATCCCGGCTGCCGTGACAAACCAAAAACACCAGTGGAGCTAAGGACATGGCAGAAGTCAGGGATCCAGAGGCAACTGTTCTATTTTGCTACTTAGAAAGGTTCCGGCAACGTCTCGCGCCGGATCTGCGCGTATGATTTGATAAAGTACACATCCTTTTTTCAGACTCGTCGGCCCTTTCCCAGGATTTCATGTCATTTGAGAATCGTTCCACCACCCCCGAACTGTTGATCCATGTTTTGCGGGAAGGGTTGACCGAATCTATCCATCATTGCCAAGCGGTCGTGGCCGATAGCCGCGGGCGCTCCCTGGCCATGGCCGGCAACAGCACCACTCCTGTTTTTGCCCGTTCTGCGCTCAAACCTTTCCAAGCGCTGGCCATGCTCTCCACCGGCATCCGCGAGCGCTACCGCCTCAGCGAGAAGGATATCGCCATTATGTGCGGATCCCATCAGGGCACCACGGCCCATGCGCGGCAGGTGTTCAGCATGCTCTGGCGCGCCGATCTGTCTCCCGAGCTGCTGGTCTGCCCCACCCCACCCGGCAAGCCCAGCCCCCTGTGCCACAACTGCTCCGGCAAGCATGCTGGCATGCTGCTAGCAAGCCGCGCCCAGAACTGGACCCTGCCGGACTACGCCCAGCGGCAACACCCCGTTCAGGCCCTGGTGCGGGCTAAGTTGGCGGATCTATTGCAGATGCCCTCGGAAGAGTTTTTGTTTGCCCGCGATGACTGCGGCGTGCCCACCTACCAACTGCAACTGAACCATTTGGCCTCTCTATTTGCCCAACTGACTGCCGGCGAGCGGCCCGACTTGGAGGCCATCGCCCGCGCCATGACCCACCACCCGGAAATGGTGGCCGGACAGGGATGTTTCGACACAGAATTGATGCGGGCCACCCAAGGCGAGCTGGTCAGCAAGTCCGGCGCCGAAGGGATCCAGTGCATTGGGCGCGTCGGAGAGGGGATGGGCCTGGCCATCAAGGTACAGGATGGGGCCGCGCGGGCCAAATATGCCTTGGCTTTGCACCTGCTGCAGCGCATGGGCTGGATCCAACCTGCCGCTGCCGAAATGCTAGGGGAGCGCTTCCTCGCCGTCGGCCCCTACACCCGCCTGGAGGTGGAAGGGGAGCTGCGCATGCCCTGAGCAATCCAAGCGGGGCTGAGTCTTGCATCTTACTCCCTGGCAGTGCTACCTTGTCAAAAAATTGGAAGAAAAATGTTTGAAGAGTCTTTCAAAGCTCTTGACGGCGAGCTGGCCAGCTTGGTTGAGCTAACTAAGAAATTGACGAAAGCGGTAGGCAGTGCCCAAGCTGCTAGCAGAAGGGGAGATCTCCAAGCAGTAAACCGCCAGGTAGAAAGCTGTGGCTCTGCCCTCAACAAAGCTCTCTCCCAAGTGGAGCTGGTGAGGCGAGCTCTTGAACAAGCCCAGCAAGCTTTGTCCACCTCCTCCCTCGAAGACCTGGCCCGCGAAGTGGGGGAACGGGTAGACCAGCCCTGGCTTCCTACCGAGAATCCGAACATTTTTGTGGCCTTTCCTGCCTTAGTGCACTTTGCCAGAGAGGGGGTACGTATCGACCGCAAGATTTTCCGATCCCAGCGGCCCAGTGCTATTGCTGAGGCAATCAAGCGAGCAAGAGCCGCCAAGAGCAAAGAGACTGATCCCCAGGCTGTCCTTCAGCTCATTTGGAAGGCAGCAAGAATTGCGGCAGGCTACCTGAGAAAGCGTGTGGAGCAACTGCCTAACTCCATAAGTGTAGCTGCGCGAGATGTCTTCGATGTTCTCCACCTCAATAACTCAGACTACACAGAAGCAGAATTTACGCGACATCTTTACCTTCTAGATCGAAACCCAATCAACAATGTGGATGGCTATCGCTTGATCTTCTCTGCATCTACAGGCACGCGCTCAGGTCGCTGCTATCGCATTCGCGATGAACGCGGTGAGGAACATATTTACTATCTTTTGGAGTTTGAGCGTCTATGAGTGGGGAAACCCAGAGTCGTCTACAGCTTGATTTATGGCTGCGTTGTCTTGAGAAAGACTACCTGGGATCCTTCATCCCTGCGGGTGGTGCAACCGTCAAGCTAGCTGTTGTCCCAAAAGATTCCTACTCCCACCTCTACAAATCTCTTCAGGAAAAGCTATCTCTTTCTTCTTTTCGGCTTTTTGATCTAAGCGAAGAGCGCATCAATCTACATTCAATTGAGAATTTTTGGTTTGCCCTTGCTCAGAAGGTAAACTGGGAATCTTTTGCCAGAGAACTGCGCTATAGCATTCTCAGAAAAATTGGATATTCCCCCAGCTCAGAACTTCAAGACTGCACTTTAGAGGAACTGGCGGAGCTTTACCAGGTTGAGGCCCGCGAGATCAACATACAGTTCCAGCGAGAAATTAAGAAGCTGATTTTTCAGGACTACTCTCTGGCTCTCGACTTTCGCAAGGCTATTTCCCGTCTTATCTACGAGCCTCTCCAAAGTCCAGGCACTCTAGAAGGTTTGTGCCTTGCGGTTCAGGAGTGGCTCAAAGGCACACTGAAATCTATTAGTCAAGTGCGTGGGGCAGCTATTTTTCGAAAGATTGATAGGACAAATTCTCGAGAGATCCTACTTTCTTTTCTGAGGCTTTTCACGCGCCAGCTCGGTTGCACAGCAATTCTTGTCAGTCTGTTTCATTACTACGAGCGAAGAGAAAATGGACGTCCAATCTTCACTCGTAGGCAAATTATTGAGCTTTACGAAACCTTGCGAGAGTTTATCGATGCAGAGAGTAAGCTTGAGAAAACAGTCCTAATCTTCATGGCTCCTCTAGACTTTATTGAATCAGAACTTTTGTCCTACCATAAGTACCGGGCCTTGCAAACTCGAATTGAGAACGAGGTATATTCTCCCAATTATCCCAATCCTTGTACAACTATGGTTCAACTTCAATGAGCGCATCACTTGTAGCCCGACGAGCGATTGAAGCGCTGCGAAACGGTGTTCCCAATCCATTTGCGGTTGCAGAACTTGGCTCTTGGCAACAAGAGGTCGAAGAGAAGTTTTGGGAATTATGCAACGCCCCCAGCTTAGAGCCTGGGGGGATGCTCGTGAAGGGGGACTTTGGAACTGGTAAGTCTCATCTTCTACTAACTCTGCAGGAAAAAGCAAAGAAGCAGGGTTTTGCCACCTCGCTGGTTGTCATCTCTAAAGAGCTGCCTCTTGGCAATCCTAGTCGCCTAATTCCCCGCATCCTTGCCGAAATCGAACTCCCTGACATGGCTGAGCGCGGGCTTCAAGGCATTGCAGGTCGTCTGCAGTACAAACAGCCTTCTTTCCAGGAGTTCCAGCTTTGGGTTAACCAATGGCGATTTGGAGAGGGCTGGTGGCCGTCTACTCTAGCTTTACACCAAAGGCTAGAGGGTGACGATGAGAAACTAGATGCTATTGTCCGCTTTTGGGCCGGTGAACCCACCCTGAGGCTCTCAGAGGTGCGGCAGAGACTTCGGGATCACGGTCTGGCAGGGGCTCACTCCGTCGGCAAGCTACCTCCTGCGGAAAGTCTGCACTGGCAGCGCCTGGCTTTTTCTGCTCAGCTATGTCGGGCCATAGGGCTCAGGGGCTTGGTGGTTTTGGTGGATGAGATCGAGCTGATTGCACAGTACAGCATCCTGCAGCGGGTCAAGTCCTACCGCGTTCTTGGCCACTTGTTTGGCAAGGAAACTTTACCTGAAGAACTAAAAGCAGCTCCGCTAATTCTAGTGGCAGCAGTAACCCGCGACTTTGAGCAGTCTATCTTGCAGGAAAAAGGGGATTGGGAGAAGGCACCTGAGATGGCACGCCAGAAGCATGTTTCTGAGGAAGCTGTAAGGGCCGGCATGGAGGCCATTCGGCGGGCTATCCCCCTCCGTTCCTGTTCGGAAGCTCAGGAGGCCATTCAAGCGATGTTGCGCAAGGTGGCGGATCTCTACCAGAAGGCCTACCCTGATTGGGTACGGCCATCACTGTCTGAGCTCCCTCCTCTTTACGGCACAACTACCGTGCGGTCAATTATTCGCCGTTGGATTACTGAGTGGGATGTGCGCCGGTACTACAACCCCACCGATAAAGTTCAGATTGAGGAAGACAAAGCGACTGGACACACCCCTACGGAAGAGATCCAAGAACTGGAAGAGGAAGCTTAAGCAAGCCTAGGTGCTCCCCAAAGTTGTCTGAGTTGTCTGAGTTTAGCTTAATCGGCGGGAAGCT
>NZ_JANSIR010000023.1:20619-28244 GCF_047462155.1 Synechococcus sp. OH2 | reverse complement strand
ACGGTGGCAGCACGCTGAGACCTCTGTACCAACAAGTCTGGGAAGCGTGAAGCCGTACGCTATCGGTTCGCGCAGCGTGGCGTCAGCCATGTTGTGTTGACTCAACGAAGATGAGGGTCGGAAGTCATTCCCCACCTAGCTCGCAGCGACTGCTCAGCGCTGAAAGGGATTTTGGTAGGGGTTGGGGCCTTGGCCCTTGTTGCGGTACTTGGGATTGATGGTCAAGGTGCCGGAGCCGAGGCCCCGCTGGGCCAGGAACTCCAGGTTGCGGTGGCGCATGGTGGTGTCGTAGTCGCTCTTAACGCGATCTTCGAGGATAGCCACCTGCTGCAGGGCACTCAGCAAAATGGCAGCCGCCTGTTCAGAGGTGTAGCCGTTTTGGGAGGCATAGCGCACGGCGAATTCATCGGCTGCGACTTGCGCTTTTTGTCCCTTTTCTGATTTACGCAGCAGAAACACCGCCGATGCCGCCAAGCCGGCTGCCAAGCCCACGCCAAGGTTATCTCCCATCTGCAGCTCCACCAAAATGCCCATGCTGCCGGCCCCAATTAGGGCGGGATACAGCAATAGCGCCGACCAGTTGTCTCCCAAGGCCAGCTCGGTGGCCATCACGGCTTCCCGCAAAAAGTAGATCTTCTGTTGATCGGGGCTCAGCTTCTGCCAACGGCTCAGGTCGATGGCAAAGCGAGTGTACTTCTGCCAGGGAAAGCGCCAGAGCGGCTGCACAACCCGAGACTGGTCAGGGGATCCAATCTCGATCTGCACCTCGGGTCGGATCTCCACCGGGAGAAACTGGATCAGGCGATCGAACTCAGAAATGGTGTACATACTGGCGCGGTAGAGCTGCGGTTGGAGATGGAGATCACTACCTACCCATGGTAAAGGATTCTGGCCTTCTCTGTGGGCTAGCTCCCAAAAAGCCAAGAGCCAAGGGGCTACGCGAGCTGGGATCCCTTGCCTGCTGTGGCCGTGCTACCGGTAATTGACAAACTGCAGCGCCACCGGGTAATCCTGCTGCTTGAGCATTTGAATGACCGCCTGTAGCTCATCTTTGTCTTTGCCGGAAACCCGCACCAGATCCCCTTGAATGGAGGGCTGCACCTTCTTGAAGTTGTCGCGGATTTGCTTGGCAATCTGCTTGGCCAGCGCCGCATCGATACCTCTTTTGAGACGAACGACCTGGCGCACCCGGTTGCCAGCGGCACTCTCCGGGGGTTGAAAGTCGAAGATCTTCAGGGAGAGGCCCCGCTTGGCCGCTTTGGTGAGAAGCAGATCGCGAACGGAATTGAGAGCCATCTCATTGGCAGTGGTGATGGTCAGGGATCCCTCCTCCAGCACAATTTCCGTCTGGGTATCCTTGAGGTCGTAGCGCTGTTTGATCTCTCGCTGGGCCTGATCCACAGCGTTCACCAACTCCTGCCAATCGAAATCGCTGACAATATCAAACGAGTAAGTGGAGGCCATAAACCCTATCTTTGCTGCCGTTCCGTATCATACGCTCTCAGATGGCCAAGGATCCCCGCTCTCCGGAGGAGTTACAACAGAAGGAAGAATCCTAACCCAAAAAGTGGGGAGCAGCAGGATGGCTGATGTTGTTTTAATTACAGGCGCTTCCGAGGGTATTGGCAGGGCCACCGCCTTTACTTTTGCCCGCGGTGGCTACCGCCTGGCGCTGGCTGCCCGCACGGCTGAAACCCTGAAGCAAACAGCCATCGAGCTGGAGCAAAGCCTCAATGCAGAAGTGTTGGCTGTCCCCACTGACGTGACGCAACCGGAACAGGTGCAAAACCTGGTGGAGGCCACCCTAGAGCGCTACGGCCGCATCGACTGCCTGATCAACAACGCCGGCATTTGCCTGAGCGGCCCCTTCCTACAGACTACGCTGGAACACTGGCAAGCCCTGATGGCGGTTAATTTTTGGGGTTACCTGTACACCATCCGGGCTGTGCTCCCCCACATGCTGAAGCGCAAACAAGGCCAGATCATCAACGTGGGCTCCATCGGCGGCAAGATGCCCCTGCCCCAGATGACTGCCTATTGTGCCAGCAAGTATGCGGTCAGTGGGCTAACGGAGGCGCTGCGTCTAGAGCTGCAACCCCATGGGATCCAGGTAATTGGCGTCCACCCCGGCCCAGTCAACAGCAGTTTTCTCAAGCGAGCCGTTTTTGTTGATGAGGCGGCGCCGGAGGTCTCTCCCGAAAGCGAGTCCCAAGGCTCAAGCAGCGCGGCGCGGCAGCGGATGCAACAGGCACTAGAGAGCTTTTGGGTCAGCCAGCCGGAAGACGTGGCTGCAGCCATTTGGGACGCCGCTCGCCAGTCGAAGTCGGAGGTCGTGGTGGGCATGGCTCAGTGGGCGGTGGGGGCCTACACCCTTTTCCCAGGGCTGGTGGGCCCGCTACTGCAAAGTGCCCGTGGCCGACTTTGAGGTTCGGCAGGCCATCTCGGGTAGGCGATTCTGCAGCTCTGCCAATGCCAGGGTCGAGCTTTTGTCTGTATAGTATGGTGCTAGGGTTAGATTCGGGCAGTTGCAGCGGAAGGAATTATGGTTGATTCTGTGCCTTCTCCTCCAAGTGCTCAGCAGCACATCTTGGTCGTGGAGGATCGAGATGGCCGCCGCAGCCAGGTGCTGACCGCTGCAAAATACTTCATTGGTCGCGACCTGGCCAACGACATCTGCCTCAACTCCCAATACGCCTCCCGCTACCACGCCATGCTGCTACGCGTCCCTGCTGAGAAGGAGGGAGAATACTACTACCGCATTCTCGATGGGGATCTGGAGGGTAGGCCCAGCACCAACGGCCTCCTGATCAACGGCCAGAAGCTGACCACCCACCAGCTTAAGTCGGGGGATGTGATCACCTTCGGCCCCGATGCCAAGGCCACCTACAAGATCGTCAAGGCCCCGTAGCTTCAGGGGATCCCTCCAGAGGGCGTAATTGCCGCTGAATTAGCAGCAGCAAGGCCAGCAGCAGGGCTACTTCTGAGATCAAAGTGGCCAAGGCTGCTCCTCGCCAGCCCCACATCGGGATCCAAATCCCATTCAAAAGCCCGTTCAGACCCAGTGCCGCCAGTTGCAGGCGGCTGCGCGGCTTTTGCAGCCCGGCTCCGGTGAGCAGGTGAGACAGCAGCAGGTGGATCCCTTCCAGCAGGATGACCGGGCTGAGCCAGCGCAGGATGAGAGCGGTTTCCTGGTAAGCCGATCCCAGCACCCAGGGGATCCCGTAGGATCCCAGCGCCATCCCCAGGGCGGCCAAACTGCCATAGCCCACCACCCAAGGGAAGAGCTGCCAGGCGTAGCGGCAGCCCTGCCGTAGGCCCTTTTGTCCTTGGCGGCACAGCTCGGCAAAGTGGCTGGTGAGCAGGGCGATCATCGGCGTTTGCGAGAAGTTGATCACCCGGTAGGCGGCGCTGTAGAGCCCCCCTGCTGCTGCCGAGGCCAGACGGGGCAAAAGCAGCTTGTCCAAATCGGTGAAGGTTTTTGCCGCCGCCAGCCCCACGGCAAAATCCCAGCCCGCCGCTAGCCGTTCCCCCAGATCTCTCCAGGCCAAGGGGGGAGAAAGCTTACTCCACCGTCCCATCCCCCGCGCCATCAGCAGCAGCACGACCAGCACCATCAGACCGTACAGCACGGCCCACTGCACCAGGGATCCCCAACCCAGAGCCAACGCTAGCAGCACAGCGCCAACCCGCCCCAGCGCCATGCTGGTATCGATGAGGGCCACGCCGGCAACCCGCTCTTGCCCGATCAGGATCCCCCTGTACACCTCAGGGATGGCGATAAACAGCAGGTCGCTCCCCAGCAGGATCCCTACCACGAGGGGGGAGATCCCGGCCAGCCAAAGGCTCAACAGAGGTGTTAACAGCAGCGTCATCCCCCCACAGCCTAGCCCGGCCAACCACAAGCTGGGGCCGATCTCCTGGGCAGCCGCCGCGGATCCCCGGCCGCTCAGGCGCTGGATCAGCAGTTCCGACTGGCCCCAATGGCCAAACGGGGCGGCCAGGTTGCTGCAGGCCAAGATGGCGGAGAACACCCCAAAGGCTTCCGGCCCCAACAGCCGCGCCAGCAGGATGAAATAGGCCCCGGACAACCCCAGGCGCAGGCCATTGCCCAGCATCAGCCAGGCAGCCTGTCGTAGCCGCTGTTGTTCTGCCCTATCCACAGCAACTCTCCTGGACGAGGCTGGCCGCAGCCAGGGATACTGGAGGGAGGCTGAGACGACCTGCCCAAACGTGCGACGTTGGGCGCTGGGCGGATGAGTTGCAACTTTTGCGGCAATTCTTCATGGCCAAACTTTACCCTGTTGGCGGCACCGCCACATCCGCGGGACGGGATCCCAAAACCCTGTTTTCCCCCCACTCCAGGCCCCCCGACCCGCGCCGCGTCCTTCCCCCGCCGACCAGTAGCCCTCGCTGGCTGGGATCCCCGCCGGCCAAAACGGTGGGTCAGGGTTATCGGGCCCTGGTTTTGCTCCTGCTGGCCAGCGGCTTGCTCCTGGGAGGGCTGGGATCCCGCCTGGCCTACCTGCAACTGGTGCGCACCCAGTATTACCGCCAGTTGGCCGATACCAACCGCATTCGCCTCTTGCCCCAGCCGCCGGAACGGGGGCGCATTGTGGATCGCAACGGCGTGCTGCTGGCGGGCAGCCAGCTCTCCCACTCAGTCTTCCTGTGGCCGTTGGTGCAGTCGCGGCAGGGCTGGCAGGAGACGATCCCCAAGCTGGCCCAAGCCTTGAACATGGCCCCCGAAGAAATTGCCCAAAAGCTGGAACAGGCCGGCTACCGCTCCCCGTTTCCCGTACGCATCCTGCGCAACGCCAGCCCCCAGGTGGTCATTCAACTGGAAGAGATGAGCCGCGAACTGCCGGGGGTGATGGTGGAGGCGGAGACGGTGCGGTTTTATCCCCATGGCGACTTGGCCGCCCACCTGCTGGGCTATACCGGCGAGATCTCGCAAGAACAACTGCGGGCCGACCCCAGCTATCGCTTGGGGGATATCGTCGGCCTGATGGGCGTGGAGGAATTGTTCGAGAGCCATCTGCGCGGCCAGTGGGGCGGGCGCCAGGTGGAGGTGGACGCCATGGGAGAAGTGCTGCGGGTGCTGGGAGAACAAGCCCCCCAACCGGGCAACACCCTGCAGCTGACTTTGGACGTACGCCTGCAGCAGGCGGCAGAGCAAGCCCTGGGCCAGCAGAAAGGAGCAGTAGTCGCCCTGGATCCCCGCGACGGCTCGATCCTGGCCATGGCCAGCTATCCCACTTTTGATCCCAACCTCTTTTCCAGCCGCATCACCCAAGCCCAGTGGGAGAGCCTGCAACAGAAGGACTTTCCCTTCCTCAACCGCGCCCTGCGGCCCTATCCCCCCGCCAGCACCTACAAAATCATCACCACCGCTGCCGGGATCGAGTCGGGGGCCTTTCCCCCGGATACGGTGCTGCAGACCGGCCCCTACATCCAGGTGGGCGGGTGGAGGTTCTGGGACTGGAACCGTGCCGGCTTCGGGCGGCTGAACTACCGCCAGGCGATGGCCTACAGCAGCGACACCTTCTTCTACCAGATTGCCCTGGGCACCAAGGCCGCCCCCCTGCAAGAATGGTCGCGCCGCTTCGGGCTGGGGCAATTGACCGGGATCGGCCTTAAGGGGGAAGCTGCTGGGCTGGTGCCTGACGCCGACTGGAAACAGCGCCACTGGCGCGAGCCTTGGTATGTGGGCGATACGGTGAACATGTCCATCGGCCAGGGATTTATCACCGCCACGCCGCTGCAGATGGCGGTGGTCACAGCAGCGGTGGCCAACGGCGGCTGGCGGGTGCGTCCCTTGCTCTCGCAGCAGGTGATCCCGGAAAGCGCCGTGCCCCTGCGGCAGAAGGTAGGTCTCTCCCCCGCTACCCTGGAGATCTTGCAACAGGGGCTGCGGGATGTCGTGGTCTACGGCACTGGCGGCAACGCCAACCTGGGGCCGGGCTTTCCCCCTACCGCCGGCAAAACCGGCACTGCCGAGGATCCGCCGCGGCGCTCTCACGCCTGGTTTGTCGGCTATGCGCCCTCCGACCAGCCCGAATTGGTGGTCGTGGTCTTTCTGGAAAACAGTGGCGGCGGGGGTGGATCCCGGGCAGCCCCGATCTTCCGCGAGGTGATGCGGGCCTACTTCCAACGCGACCTGTGATGCCCTGGGCGGGACTTGCCCCGGCATCCGAGGGGAGTGGGTATTAGGATTATCGGTTGATCTCTCTTTGTTCCCCAAAAATTCCGCTCAGCCCCCCTAAAATCCCTTCTCCAACCGGCTTCTACCCTAACTTGGCTGTAGAATATGTCAGTGATTTGGAGCCAAACTGCCACAATCCTGCCATTCGCGCCAGCGGCGCTTTGGCGCAGTGCAGGGCAAGCCCCGCTCCTACAGACTGAGAACACTCTGGGCCGTGGTTGCTTCGCAGCCCCTCGCGAGTACGCGGCCAGAGTCAGTTTTAACCCTATTGCCTAACTCACGAGGAGATCAGGATGAACAAGGCAGAGCTTGTGGATGCCGTCGCTCATCGCGCCAACGTAACCAAAAAAGAAGCTGAAGCTGTCCTGACGGCGGCGCTGGAGATCATTGTCGAAGAGGTCGCATCCCGCGATGAAAACGGTGAACCCAAAGGGAAGGTGACCCTGGTGGGCTTCGGCTCCTTTGAGGCCCGCAAACGCAAACAACGGGAAGGTCGCAACCCAAAGACCAACGAGAAGATGGTGATCCCGGCCAGCATTGTCCCGACTTTCACCGCAGGCAAAACTTTCCGCGATGCGGTGGCAGGTGGCCACAAGTCTTCGGGAGTTTGACGAGATCCCAGCCGTTCGCGCTCCTCAGGCGGAGTTCTCTCGGTGAACCTGAGCTTTGGGATGGATAGGCGTGCAACGGCCTCAGCATGGTGGCAATCGAGCTTGGGGGGCAGCCATCGCCGGCTGCCCTGCTGAGGCTATTTTGGATTTTTCGGCTAGCCTCAACCCCCTGGGCCCTCCGCAGTCGGTTTTGCAAGCTCTGGCTCGCGCCCTGTCGGCGCCGGATCCAGTTGTGATCAGCCGCTATCCGGATCCCGACTACCGCGAGCTGCGGGCCTGTTTGGCGCGGCGCTGGGCGGTCGATCCGGAGTGGATCTTCGTGGGCAATGGGGCGGCGGAGTTGCTCACCTGGGCCGCCCGCGATGCCCAGGGGCGGGAGGTTTGGCTGCCCCGACCGGCTTTTGGGGACTATGAACGGGCCCTGCGGGCGGCGGGTGTAACCCTCAGGGGTTTGGATCTTTGGCCCTCTCAGGGATCCCCCACCCTAGCCTTGCTGCAGAAAGGGATCCGGGCGGACAAGACAGGCCGGGTGCTCTGGCTGAACAATCCTCACAACCCGACGGGCCGGCTTTTCCTCCGGCAAGACCTCTTGCCCCTCCTGACCCAGTTTGAGCAGGTGGTGGTGGATGAAGCTTTTATGGACTTTTTGCCAGGAGACGCCCCGCAGGAGCTCCCCCCTCTAGACGCCGGCTCAGAGGTGGGAGAGCTGCCCCGCAGCCAGACTTTGATCCCTCACCTGGAGGCCCACCCCAACACCATCGTCATCCGTTCGCTGACCAAGTTCTTTACCTTGCCCGGCTTGCGCATCGGCT
>NZ_JANSIR010000023.1:14326-20472 GCF_047462155.1 Synechococcus sp. OH2 | reverse complement strand
CGGGATCCCTGGAGCGTCAACGGATTGGCGGCGGTGGCGGTGGCGGCGGCTCTGGCGGATGAAGACTTTCGCCGGCGCACCCTGGCCTGGCTGCCGATGGCGCGGGAGCATTTGTTGAGCGGTCTGCAGGCGCTACCCGGCTGGGATCCCTGGCCCAGTCAGGCTAACTTTGTACTGGTGCGCTGCCCTGGCTCCGCTACGCAGATTCAAGAAAAGCTGTTGCGGCAGCACCGCATCCTGGTGCGGGATTGCCTGAGCTTTCCAGAGCTGGGGGATCGCTATCTGCGCATTGGCCTGAGAACCCTGACGGAGCAGGAGCAGTTGCTATCGGCCTGTCGAGAGATCTTGGAAAATAGCTAGAGAGCTTCTTTCTGGCGAGAGAGATTATGGTTGAGGTGGTGACTCCCCTTTGGCCGGAGTGCGAGGCTTCTATCGTGAAGGGGGTAGCCCACCACAGCGATCTGGAACTGCTGCGGGCCTTTCAACGGCAGCCGCAGGCGGCGCGCTACTTCATCGCCCTGTTTTGCCGCTACTGCGCCTGGGTGGATGGGATCCTGGCCGAGCATCTGCCCCCGGAGCGGCGGGCTGCCGCTCGAGAGGAGGTTTGGCTGCACCTTTATGCGCGCCTTCAGCATCTCGATGCCCGCACGCTACAGAGTGAGGGGGGCGGGGATCCGGTGCTGGCGCCCTGGCTGGCGGCGCAAATCCGCGAGCTGATCTGGTCTTTTGCGGGGCGGTCTGACGGCACGGCAGAGAGTGAGGCCACCCCTCCTCAAACCGCGAGCGCCGGTGCAGCGAAGCCCTCTCTTTCGCCAGCATTGGCCTGTTACCTGACCGCCGCTCTGGACAACTTGCCGGGAGATATGCGCTTCATTCTGCTGCTACGGGATCGGTTTGGTTGGTCACCGGATCGCATCGCCGCCCAGCTCAAAGCTGACCGGTACTACCTCGCGCCGGAAGAGGTGGATGCCATTGTTGCCTCCGCTCGCCAGCTCCTGCTTCGGCATCTGCCGGCGGATGTGCGCGACCTCTATCTTGCGGCAAATCCCTAGAAGAAGGCCTTCGGCTTGTGGCATGGTAGTAATGGCTTGCCTTTATCCCTGGGGTTGGCTCTGCGGTTGGGCAGTTCCCGGGTTCAGCACCGGCTTGGTTCTGCTTGCTTCCCAGCTCTTAGTCTGGCGAGGGTGAGTTGTCTATGAGTTTTTCTCCACTTCCCTCAGATGCTACTCGACCCCTACCAAGGGACCAGCAAACCCAGCCAACTCCTCAACTGACGCTTCAGGAAGCGCTGAGCTGTTTACATCTGGATGAGCTCAAGGAATTGGAGCGATTTCGCCTCTGGCAACGTTTGCAGCGCAGGTCATCTGTCCCCTTGCCATGGACAGATCCTCTTGGAAGCGATATCCCCCTAGAGCGCTCTTCACCTGTGCTGATGCAAGAAATCGTGGAAGACTTGGAGGAGGAGGAAACACCACGGCCGGCGGGGGTGCTCTCCCCCCTTTGGCTCTTGCTGCTGTGGGCCCTCTCCTGTGCGGGGATCGGCTTCGGGGTGCGCTGGTTGATCTGGCCGGAAGAGCTGTCGCTTCCCCAAACCGCTGTCCTGACCCACAACATCCAAAGGGGGATCCCTGGCCAGGTGGATTTGGCCCAGTTGCCCCTGATTCCCCTGGAGCCGCTGCCGGGACAGGTAGGGGAAGAGTTCTATTCGGGGAGGCTGGATCCCAGTCAGTTGGCGCTAGGGTTGGCGAACACTCCCAATCTGGAGGAGTTGCGGGTCGAGCCCCTTCAGGATGTCCTCAACTTGTTGGACAGTCTACAAACCGACTTGGCCTCGGCTGCACAGGAACCTGCTCCTTCCCTCTCGAAAACGGTGGAGCAAGTGGCAGCCAGCCTGGAGCGCCCCTCCCAGCCTAAAGTAACCGCTGTTTCAGAATCTTTGCTCACGGTGCCCCTGAACAGCAACGATCTCGATTCCTTAGGGCCTAACCGCGGCGAAGGAACTTTTTTGGTGCTGACCACCTACTCCGGAGAGGAAAGCTTGGCGCGAGCTCGGCAAGTTGCCAATGATGCTTTTGTAAAAGATGTGAACGGCCAGAAGTTTGTGCAGTTGGCAGCATTTGAACAACTGGAATATGCCCGCTACCACGCTGAAACTTTGAAGAACAAGGGCTTTAACGTCACCATTGCCGAGCAGTAGCTTTGGCCATCGGTCAGCAAGCTGCACGAAAGTTAGCTACAGTCATTCATTAGGTAGCAATGGAGCAGTTAGATCCCTAACCCCCCTCTCCCAGAGATAGGCTGAGGGTAAGCGCTGCTCGTCTTTGGCGGTCTAGAGCGGCCGGCAGCCTCCTCCAAACCGATTAGAACCGCCCTATAATTCCCTTTTTCACAACTGACCTAGCTTTTGTAGTAGGCAGTGCCTTTATTGACAAAGTCCAACGTGTAGGCGGCTTGGTAGTTGATGGTTGGCTCAAAGACACCCGCCACTGTCATACTCTCGAAGAAGCTTTGCCAACGTTCGTGGGTCATGGCGCCAATGCCCTTTTCTAGCGCATCGCCGGACAAAATAACACCGTACTCCTTCAACTTCTCAAAGCTATAGGCCAACTGCTCATCGCTCATCTCCGGGTTATCCTGCTTGATGAGGCGATAGGCGGGGCGGGGATCCTCCAGAAAGCTGTACCAGCCCTTGATAGAGGCATCCACAAATCGCTGCACCAGGTCTGGCTTGGTTTCCACCAGTTGGCGCCGCGTCTCGATGGTTGTGGCATAGGGGTTGTAGCCGTAGTCGGCTAGGAGAAAAATTACCGGCTTAAAGCCTCCTTGTTTTTCAATGGCAAAAGGCTCAGAGGTGAGATACCCCTGCTGCGCTGAGGTGGGATCCGCCAAGAAGGGACCGGGGTTGAAGTTGTAGGGGCGGGTCTGGTCGTCGGTGAAGCCGTACTTGGCCCGCAGAAAGGGCCAGTAGGTGGTAAAAGCCCCTTTGGCCACGAAGATGGGTCGGCCCTTGAGATCCTCCAAGCGCTGGGTGCCGGGATGGGCGAGGAGAACCTGGGGGTCTTTTTGGAAAATAGCCGCCACGCAGATGAGCGGGATCCCTTCCCGCACGGCGTTGATGACTCCCGCGCTTCCCCCCATGGCAAAGTCGGCAGCTCCGCCGGCCAAAATCTGGGTAATGTTGACGCCAGGGCCGCCCATCTGGATGGTGACGTCTAGCCCATATTCGCGATAGATGCCTGTGGCCACCGCCTGGTAAAAGCCGCCATGCTCCGCCTGGGCATACCAGTTGGTAGCATAGGAAACCCGGTCGAGTTTGGATCCCTGAGCCACGATGAGAGTGGGGGAGGATCGGGCAGCCGCTGCCGCCAGCAGACTTCCCCCAAGGGCAGCAGCTCCTGCTTTGAGCAACTGACGACGGCTGAAGGTGCCGCTATCGGGTTGAGAGGATCCAGTCGAGGCCATAAGCAACTCAAGCAAAAGATGATGCCAGCATTCTACATCCCGGAGGAGACCCTGTGCGCCTGGCTACAGGAAGATCTCGGCCACGGCGATCTCACCAGCGAGCTGACGCTGCCCCCCGGAGTAGAGGGCGAGGCGGTGATCCTAGCTAAGGAGGCAGGGATCCTGGCGGGTCTGGAGATTGCCAGGCGGGTTTTCCGGCTGGTGGATCCCCAGGTGGAGTTCGCTCCCAAGGCAGAGGAAGGGGAGAGCGTGGCCGTCGGCCAAGAAGTGCTCCAGCTCAAGGGATCCCTGCGGGGGATTCTGGCAGCAGAAAGGCTAGCGCTGAACCTTCTCCAAAGGCTTTCTGGCATTGCCACCCTTACCCGCACCTACGTAGAGGCGTTGCGGGGAACCTCGACCCAGCTCCTGGACACCCGCAAGACCACCCCCGGCCTGCGCGCTCTGGAGAAATATGCGGTGCGGGTAGGAGGCGGCAAAAACCACCGCTTTGGCCTCTTCGACGGCATCTTGATTAAGGAAAACCACATTCGCGGTGCCGGCGGCATCTTGGCAGCCGTCCAGCGGGCCAAAGCAGGTGCCCCCCACCACCTCAAGGTCGAGGTTGAGGTGCGCAACCTCCAGGAGCTGGAGGAGGCTTTGGCGGCAGGCGCCGATCTAATCCTTCTCGATAACTTCCCCTTGGAGCAGATCCGGGCTGCCGTTCAACGGGTAGGGGGGAAAGTTCCCCTAGAAGCCAGCGGCAACATGAACCTAGAGCGCGCCCGGCAAGCGGCGGAGGCAGGCGTTGACTACATCAGTGTGGGGGCCCTGACTCACTCGGCCAAGGCCCTGGATCTCTCCTTGCTCGTGGTGCGGCCCTGAGGTTTGCCCCAGGGAGCGCTGTTTCTAATGCTAGGCTAGGTAACAATCCCGCCTAAAGCAGGAAGGCCAGTTGCTGCCTGCTGGCAACTTCTCCTTAGCCCCGCACCAGTCCAGATCTGCACCCGTGGCCGGCCCAGCCAAAACAGAAGGTTCACCATGACCCAAGAAACCCTTGTCCAGGAAATTGCTCGACTCAAGCAGGAAAGGCAGGCCGTTATCCTAGCCCACTCCTACCAACTCCCCGAGGTGCAGGAAGTGGCGGACTTTGTGGGAGACTCCCTGGGCCTGGCCCGCGAGGCCCAAAAGACAGATGCCCAGGTCATTGTCTTTGCTGGCGTCCACTTCATGGCCGAGACGGCAGCTATCCTCAACCCGGGAAAGACGGTGCTGCTGCCGGATCTAGAGGCAGGCTGCTCCCTGGCCGATAGCATCCGGCCTGAGGATGTGCGGCGCTGGAAGGAGGCCAACCCCGAGGGGCTGGTGGTGGCCTATGTCAACACGGCCGCCGAGATTAAAGCCCTGGCCGATGTCTGCGTTACCAGCGCCAACGCTGTGCAGGTGGTGACCAGCCTGCCGCCGGATCGCCCCATCTTCTTTGTGCCGGATATGTTCCTGGGGGCCTATGTAGCCCAGACAACGGGGAGGGAGTTGGATCTGTTCCCCGGCGAGTGCCACGTCCATGTGGGCATTCGCGAGGAGCACCTCAAGGCAATGGCAGAAAAGCACCCGGAGGCGGAGTTCCTCATCCACCCTGAGTGCAGTTGCGGCTCCAGTTGTCTATTTCTCAAGCCGGACGCCAAGCTCCTTTCTACCGAGGGGATGGTGCGTTATGCCAGAACTTCGGCCAGCCGCGAGTTTGTGGTTGCCACCGAAGTGGGCATTCTCCACCGGCTGCAAAAAGAGGCCCCCGATAAGACCTTTATCCCCGTCAAGGCGGACGCCGTCTGCGAGTATATGAAAAAAATTACCCTGGAGAAGATCTACCGCTCCCTAGTGGAGATGCGCTACGTGATCCAGGTGCCGGAGGCGGTGGCCGAAAAAGCCCGCAGGTCGATCCTAGCCATGCTGTCAGTGCCTGCTGGAGCCTAGAGGGAGCACCCTTGGCGAGGGTCTGTTTTGTCCAGTGTTGTCTACGTCTTTCCTAGCGGAAACAGACCTCTTGATCCTGGGGGCAGGGGTGGCAGGGATCTATGCAGCCCTGTGGGCGGAAGCAGAGGGAGCCAGAACCCTGGTGGTAAGCAAGGATCCCTTGCCTTCTGGATCCACTCCTTGGGCGCAGGGGGGGATAGCTTTTCCACTGGATGCAGCAGATGTGGAAGCCCACCTCCAGGACACCCTGCAAGCAGGCCGTGGCTTGGTGGAAGTGGAGGTGGCCCGCTCCATCCTGCACGAAGCCCCCTTTCACCTGGAGAGGCTTTTGTCCTGGGGGCTGCCCTTCCATCCGGAGCCGGTGCGGGAAGGGGGCCACTCGCGGGCGCGGATACGCCATCTGGGAGGGGATCGGAGCGGGCTGTGGCTGCTGCAAGGTTTGCTGGCTCGCCTAAACAAGCCGCCTCTCCAGGGATACACAGCCCTCAGCCTTTTGATGGCAGGAGACAGGGTAGGGGGAGCCCTGCTGCTGGGGCCAGATGGGCCACTGCAGGTGAAAGCAGGGGCAGTTCTCTTAGCTACAGGCGGGTTTGGCAGCCTTTTCCCCCTCTCGACGGCTCCGCCGGGGGCCAGCGGGGATGGGATGGCCTTGGCCTGGCGGGCAGGAGCTGTCCTAAGGGATCTGGAGTTTGTGCAGTTTCACCCCACCGCCTTGCCCAATGGAGCCCTGGTCA
>NZ_JANSIR010000023.1:12425-14219 GCF_047462155.1 Synechococcus sp. OH2 | reverse complement strand
GGCTGCCCGAGGGGCAGGGGCCGTGCTTCTCAACGCCTGGGGGGAGCGCTTTATGCCTTGCTATACGGAGCTGGGGGAGCTGGCGCCGCGGGATGTGGTGGCCCAGGCGGTGTTCTGGGAGCGGCAGCGGACGGGGGGAGTTTATCTTGATCTACGGGCTGTGCCAGAGCTGGAGGAGCGCTTTCCCACCGTTGTTGCCTCTGCCCGCGCTTTGGGGCTGGATCCCGGAAAAGACCTCCTGCCGGTTGCTCCCGCTGCCCACTACGTCATGGGCGGGGTGCGAACGGATGCCTTTGGCTTCACTGGCCTGCCGGGCCTCTATGCTGCCGGGGAGGTGGCTTCTACAGGGTTGCACGGGGCAAACCGTTTGGCTTCCAACAGCCTCTTGGAAGGGCTGGTCATGGGCAAGCGAGCTGCTCTGGCTGCCCTGCGGGAGCTCCAGGAGCCACCCCTTCAGGTGCAGGCTCTACCTGTGCTGACCGCGCCGCCCTCTCTTCTTCCCGAGCTTAGGCAGCAGGTGGGAGAGGCACTGGGCGTGGTGCGGCAGGGAGAGTGGCTGCGGGCTTTTCTGGCTTTTGCAGAAGCCCTGCCCCTGGAGGAGAAGCCCTGGGCCAGCCGGGAGGAGGTCGAGGCTGGGAGTTTGTTGCTGCTTGCCCGCCTGGTGGGGCAAGGGGCTCTGTTGCGGGAGGAAAGCCGCGGATCCCACTTCCGCAGGGATTTTCCCCAAGAAGGAGAGCCTTTCCATACCGAGGCGTGGGGCTCTACCTTGAAGCAGACGCCGCTAGGTCTAGCGGCCGCACCAGAGGGGGATCCTGCCTAGGCGTTCCAGGCGTGGTGGAAAACCCCCGGCCTGTCGATGCGCTCAAAGGTGTGGGCGCCAAAGAAATCCCGCTGGGCTTGGGTGAGGTTCTGGGGCAGCTCGGCAGTGCGGTAGCTGTCGTAGTAGGCCAGGGAAGCGCTAATGGCCGGGATCGGGATCCCTAGGGTAGCCGCGGTGGCCACCACCCGCCGCCAGGATCCCTGCCGTTCCTGGATGGCCTGCTGAAACTCCTCATCCAAAAGCAGGTTGACCAGCTCCGGATCCCGCTGGTAGGCCGCCTGGATCCTGCTCAGGAGGCGGGCGCGGATGATGCAGCCCCCCTTCCAGATGCGGGGGATCTCGCTAAAGGTGTAAACATAGCCGTGGGCAACGGTGGCTTGCTTGAGCAGCGCCATCCCCTGGGCGTAGGAGCAGATCTTGGAACAGTAGAGGGCGGCGCGCAGATCCTGGAGGAAGCGGTCGGGATCCCCTTCAAAGGCTGTTCCCGGCCCTGGCAACTGCCGCGAGGCGGCCACCCGCTCTTCCTTCATCGAGGAGAGGAGGCGGGCCTGCACTGCCGCCTCAATGGTGGGCACCGGCACCCCCAGATCCAGGGCGTCCTTGACCGTCCACAGGCCCGTGCCCTTCTGGCCTGCCTTGTCCAAGATGAGATCCACCAGCGGCTTGCCCGTCTCCGGATCCAGCGTCCCCAAGATCTTGGCGGTAATCTCAATCAAAAACGACTCCAGCTCCGTCTCGTTCCAGGCCTGGAAGATCTCCTGCATCTGGGGGGCTGACAGCTTCAGCCCCCTGCGCATGAGGTCGTAGACCTCGGCAATCAGTTGCATGTCGCCGTATTCGATGCCGTTGTGCACCATTTTCACGTAGTGCCCGCCCCCTTTGGGCCCCAGGTAGGTGACGCAGGGGCCGTCCGGCACTTGGGCGGCAATTTTGGTGAGGATGGGCTCCAGTTGGCGGTAGGCTTCCAGGCTGCC
>NZ_JANSIR010000023.1:0-12327 GCF_047462155.1 Synechococcus sp. OH2 | reverse complement strand
CCGGGCATGAGGCTAGGGCCGTTGAGGGCACCTTCTTCCCCGCCGCTCACCCCCATGCCGACAAAGTGGATCCCGCTGGCTTCTAGGGCCTCGGCACGCCGGTCGGTGTCGCTGTAGAGGGAGTTGCCGCCATCGATGAGGATGTCGCCTGGCTCCAGCAGCGGCCTGAGCTCGTCGAGGATGGCATCCACCGGCGGGCCTGCCTTGACCATGATTAAGATTTTGCGGGGCCGCTCCAACAGTTGCACCAGTTCGGGCAGGCTGTAGGCGGGGGTAATCTGCTTGCCTTGGGCCCGCCCTTGGATGAACTGCTCGGTCTTGGCGCGCGTCCGGTTGTAGACCGCAACAGGAAAGCCATTGCGCTCGACGTTGAGGGCCAGGTTTTCCCCCATCACCGCTAGGCCAATGACTGCGAAGCTGGGCTTGCTCATGGTGGGGCAGGGTCAACACCTTCCCCAATCTAAAGGGCAATCCAGCCAAGAGGGTTCAGGGATCCTGTTTTTTTCACCTTTGCCGGCTTTCAGGGACAGCCTAGACTTGCGCGGGTGGCAACGCCTGTTACGGGATGGGATCCCTCAGCCCGCTGGCACAATTCCCGCAGGGCTGCCCGATCCACATAGGCGTCGCTAAAGTCAGCGCCGCCAATCTGCGCCCCTTGCCAAACCGCCCGCGCAGCAATGGCTCCCCTGAGGTTGGCCCCCCTGAGGTCGGCGCCTGCTAGGTTGGCCAGATCCAACAGGCTGTTGCTGAGATCTGCCCCCGCCAGGTTGGCCCCCGCCAGATTGGCTTTGGTAAAGGCCACGCCGGCAAGGTTGGCCCCATGCAGATCGGCACCCTGCAGGTTGGCGCTGACAAAACTGCTGCCCCGCCAGTCCTGACCCGACAGATCCTGCCCCTGCAGATCGGCATTGCTAAAGTTGAGACGAGTTTGGGATCCCGCCGGGGATCCCCACAGCAACAGCGTTGCCCCCAGCAGGATCCCCAGGGAAAAGCGGATCCAAGGATTGGGCTGCAACAGCATTTGGGATCCCTCCTTGCGGCTGAAGTTTTTCCTATTTTGGCCTTGGCGGCAGCCCCTCCCGTTGGCATCGCCACCACTCTGGGCAAAACTGAGTGGAGCCGTCCCTCCCGTTTCAACGCTGCTATGAAGGTGGCCTACTTGGACTGTGCGGCAGGCATTGCCGGCGATATGTGCTTGGGGGCTCTGCTGGATTGCGGGGTGCCCCTGGAGTATCTCAACCAGCAGCTCCAGGCGCTGGGCATCGAAGGAGAATACAGCCTGCAGGTATGCCGGGTGCAGCGGTGCGGCCAGCCGGCTCTGCAAGCGGTGGTGGAGGTGTTGGACGAGTCCCCGCCCGCCCGCTCCTGGAGGGAGATCCAGGCTTTGATTGCCGGATCCCGCTTGGCCCCTGCGGTCAAGGCCCGCAGCCTCAAAGTTTTTGAGAAACTGGCGCAGGCAGAGGCAAAAGTCCATCAGGTGCCCCTAGAAAAAGTGCATTTCCACGAGGTGGGGGCCGTCGATGCCCTGGTGGATATCGTCGGCACCTGTATCGGCCTGGATTGGCTGCAGGTGGAGCGGGTGATCTCCTCTCCCCATCCCATTGGCGGTGGCTGGGTGAGCACCAAACATGGCCAACTGGCGGTGCCCGTGCCGGCGGTGATTGAGCTGTGGGAAATGGGACGGGTGCCAGTGTTTAGCAACGGCGTGGAGGCCGAGCTGGTTACCCCCACTGGCGCAGCCCTGGCGGTGGCGCTGGCAGAAGCGTTTGGGCCCTGTCCACCGCTGCGGCTGGAAAAAGTGGGGCGCGGGGCCGGCAGCCGCGAGTTGCCCATTCCCAACATCTTTCGTCTTTGGATTGGTCAGTCCCAGGGGGAAGAGCCAACCGAGATCGTCTCAGTGTTGCAAACTCAGATTGACGACCTCAACCCCCAAGTGATTGCTTATACCTGCGAGCAGTTGCTGGCCCTCGGCGCCTGGGACGTGTTTACCCAGCCCATCACCATGAAGCAGGGACGGCCGGGGGTGTTGTTGACGGTAATCTGCCCGCCGGATCGGGTGCCGGAGTGCCAGGAGCTCATCTTCCGGGAAACCACCACCCTGGGCATCCGCCACTCCCAGCAGCAGCGCACCGTCCTGGAGCGGCGGATCGAGCGGGTGGAAACCCCCTACGGCCTGGTGGACATCAAGGTGGCCTATCACCATGGCCGCCTTGTCAACGCCCAGCCGGAGTTCCGCGACTGCGTGGCCCGCGCCCAAGCGTTTCGCGTGCCGGTTCAGACGGTGTGGCTGGCGGCCCAAGCGGCCTGGCAAAAGCGGTTGCAAGGGGATCCCGACTGAAAACAGAAGCTTTGGGCAAAAGTAGGCTCCCGCGCAGGAGCTGGACATAATCCCTACCAGCACTGGCTCAGCATGGGCAGCGAGGCTCTTCCTCAGAGGCGAAGGGATTTGCTCCTGGTGGACCAAGAAGGGATCCCTGGCCTGCTAGCCTGAAAGATGTCGATCCCACCCTCTTGACCACGACCACAACCATGGAATCCCAAGCCGCTCAATTTAATTTCGACCGCAAACTTTGGGACCGCTTTATCACGGTAGCTCAGCCCTACTTTTATCCGCGGGTGCGCTACGGGGGCTGGATTTTCTTTGGCTTGCTGGCAGCGGCCATGGTGTTTGTGGTTGCCTTGATGTTCTTTGTGGAGATTGGGGTGACCTTGGTTGGTCAGGCCCTGTTCCCAGAGTTTTTTACCAATGTAGCAGCCGGGCTGGTGGCGCAAACGGAGAGAAGCTTGGCCTCGCCGCTGCTTTGGGTGGCCGCAGCCAGCTTGGCTCTGAGCAGCCTGGCCTTTGGGCTGGTGTGGCGCCAGATTCAGCGGCGCTGGCTGCAATGGCTGTTGTTGACCTTTTTGCTGTTTCTATCTTTAACGGTAAACCGATTAAACGTGATGATCAGCTTTATCTTTCGGTTTATCGACACCGCCCTACAACAAAAAGAAGAGAACACCTTCTGGCAGTTTTTAATCATCTACGGGGTGTTGATCATCTCGGCCATTCCCATTTTGGTGATCTATCGGTATACACGGCTGAAGCTGGGGCTGTTTTGGCGGGAATGGCTGACCGACCACTTTCTGGATCGCTACTTTGATCGCCGGGCCTACTACGAGCTGGATTCCAACGCCGCCAACACCGAAATCGACAACCCCGACCAGCGCATCTCCGAAGACGTTCGCTCCTTTACCGGCACTACCCTTTCTTTTTTGCTGGATATTCTCGACTCGATCCTCACCCTCTACGCCTTTACCGGCATCCTCTACAGCATCTCCCGCCCCTTGGCGGTGGGATTGGTTATCTACGCTACCATCGGCACCGGCATTGCCATTTTGGCCGGTCGCAAGCTGATTAAAATTAACTTCGATCAACTGCGCTACGAGGCCGATTTTCGCTACAGCCTAGTCCACGTGCGGGACAACGCTGAGTCCATCGCCTTTTACCAGGGAGAAGACCTAGAGCTGAGGCAGATCTTGAATCGCTTTGCCGCTGCCCTGCGCAACTTTGACTTGTTAATCATTTGGCAGGCCATTATTGACATTTTTCAGTATGCCTATAACTATTTCACGCGCATTGTGCCCTATGTAATTGTGGCCCCCCTTTACTTTAGCGGCGTGCGGGATTTTGGCACCATTACCCAAGCCACCATTGCCTTTAGCCAGGTGCTGAGTGCCCTTTCAATTGTGGCCAACCAGATCCAAAGCATCTCCAGCTTTGCCGCCGGGATCAACCGTCTAGGGTCCTTTTACGAAACGTTGGAGAATCCGGCCCTGCGCCACACCCGCGACCGGGAGAGCACCATCCAAACTCGCATTGCTCCCCAACTGGCGCTGCAGCACGTTACTTTGCTAACACCAAACTCGGAACAAACCCTGGTGCGGGATCTGTCCCTGAGTTTAGAGGCGGGCCAACGGCTGCTCATTGTGGGGGCCAGCGGCAGCGGCAAGAGCTCCCTGCTGCGGGCCATTGCCGGCCTGTGGAACAACGGCCAGGGATCCATCGCCCGCCCCGACACCACCGAGATGCTCTTCCTGCCGCAAAAGCCCTACATGCTGCTGGGATCCCTGCGGGATCAACTCCTCTATCCAGGTCGTCGCCGGGATCTCAGCGATGCAGATCTCATCCGGGTTTTGGCCCAGGTGAACCTAGCCGATTTGCCGGAGCGGGTGGGCGGCTTTGACGTGGAGAAAGATTGGGCCAGCACCCTCTCCTTGGGCGAACAGCAGCGCCTGGCCTTTGCCCGCATTTTGATTACTCAGCCTCGCTACGCCATTTTGGACGAGGCCACCAGCGCCCTGGATGTGGCCAACGAAAAGCTGCTCTACCGGCAACTGCAACACCTCAACACCACCTACGTCAGCGTCGGCCACCGCCCCACTCTCCTGGCCTACCACGACCTGGTCTTGGAGCTACAGGGCAACTCTGCCTGGAAACTCTGGTCGGCAGCAGAATACGGCGCCCGCCTGGCCCTGGCCGGCTAGAGCGCTGCCTTAGCTCTCAAGCTGCCCTGGTACCCCTCACCCCCGGCCCCTCTCCCTCTGGGAGAGGGGGGTAGGCTGTTCCACCTCAAACCCATAGAACTAGACGCGGCCCAGGGGAGATGCTACCCTGTTTCACAAGTATTCCGACCGGATTACTGGAGAATCAGATGAGCTCCCTTGTCGGCTCTGAGGCCAAGCGCTCCAAGGTGGAGCAGATCAAGGCAGATAGCCATTTCCTGCGGGATCCCTTGCAGCAGGAGCTGGCCCAAGACACCACCCACTTTAGCGAGGCGGCGGTGCAGGTGCTCAAGTTTCATGGCGCCTACCAGCAGGACGACCGGGATCTGCGGCAGCAGCGGAAGCAGGAGGGACGGGAGCGGGCCTACGAGATGATGTTGCGCACCCGCATTCCGGGGGGGCATGTGCCGCCGCAGCTCTACTTGACCCTGGATCGGCTGGCCGAGGAGTACGGCAACGGCACCCTGCGGGCCACCACCCGGCAGACCTTTCAACTCCACGGGATCCTAAAGAAAAATCTCAAGGCCACCATTGCCAGCATCATCCGGCAGATGGGATCCACCCTGGCCGCCTGTGGCGATGTCAACCGCAACGTCATGGCACCAGTCGCCCCCTACAAAAACCGGCCTGCCTACCGCTACGCCCAGGAGTATGCCCGCAAGCTGGCGGATCTCCTGGCTCCAAAGACTTCTGCCTACTACGAGCTGTGGGTGGATGGAGAGCCAGTTCCCATCCCGCCGGTGGATCCGGAAGTCCAGGAAGCCGAGCAGTTTGTGGGCAACGGCGTGAGGCTGGAGGGGCCGGAACCTCTCTATGGCCCGGTCTATCTGCCCCGCAAGTTTAAGACGGCCATCGCCGTAGCCGGGGAGAACACCGTCGATGTGTACTCCCAAGACCTGGGTTTGATCGTCCTCACCGACCGCAAGGGCAACCTCAAGGGCTTCAACATCGTGGTGGGCGGCGGCATGGGGCGCACCCACGGCAAGGAGGAGACCCAACCCCTTTTGGCCCAGAAGCTCTGCTTTGCCCCGCCGGAAGCGGTGTACCGGGTTTGCCAGGCGATTTTGGCGGTGCAGCGGGATCACGGCAACCGCTACGACCGCAAGCAGGCACGGCTGAAGTATCTGGTGCGCGACTGGGGGATCCGCAAGTTTCGCCGTGTGGTCGAGCAGTACCTGGGGGAGAAGCTACTGCCCTTCCGGCGCATGCCCAAGTTTGTCCCCAACAGCGACGACTACCTGGGCTGGCACGAGCAAGGGGATGGCCGTTGGTTTTTGGGCCTCTCCATTGAAAATGGCCGCATTCAGGATACGCCGGAGCGGCAGTTGAAAACGGCCCTGCGCAAGATTGTAGAGGAATTTTCCCTCCACCTGCGGCTGACTCCTACGCAGGACGTGATCTTCGTCGACATCGAGGAGGGCCAGCGAGAAGCCATTAACCAGATCCTCAAGTCCCATGGGGTGCTTTCCAAAGAGGAGATTCCGGAGCTGGTGCGGCTCTCCATGGCCTGTCCGGCGCTTCCCACCTGCGGCTTAGCCATTACCGAGTCGGAGCGAGCCCTGCCCACCCTGATTCGCCAGTTGGATCAGGTGTTGCAGGAGCTGGGGCTGCAGGATTCGCCCTTTTTGGTGCGCATGACCGGCTGCCCCAATGGCTGTGCCCGGCCTTACTTGGCAGAGCTCGGCTTGGTGGGATCCGCCCCCGATGGCTACTACCAAATCTGGCTGGGGGCCAGCCCGCAAGGGGATCGCCTGGCCCAGCCGTTTCAGGATCGGGTGCACATCAGCCAGATCGTGCCGCTGATGAGAATTCTTCTGCAGGTCTACAAACGGGAACGTCACCCCCAAGAGCGCTTCGGCGACTACTGCCACCGGGTGGGGATCCCCTACCTACAGGCCCAGCTGCAGCAGCTCCAGCAGGTCGGTGCTGGATTCTAGGGGATCCCTCAGAAGCGCGACCAGGCCCGCAGCCATTCCTGCAGCGCCTCTAGCCAGCCGGTGGGTTGGGGCGTCACGGCCTGCGGAGTTGGCTCTTCATCAACAGGCAACTTGACCTGACCAGGCAGCACCCTAAAGACCTGAATCGGCTTGGCCTCAGGGGAAGGCTTCAGAGCAAGGGGCTCCACCTGCAAGAACAAGTCCTGCGCTGCTCGATACACAGGTGCCGAGATCAACAGCCGCGAGTTCGGCCTCTCCTGGGGCTTTTTGGGGGGATCGAGGGGTTCAGCAAGGGATCCCAGCCAGGTGGCAAAACTCACTGCCTTGCCAAAGGCTGAAACTCGCCGCGGCTCTTGTGGGTCGATGTGGAGTAGGATCACTGGGCCATGGTGGATCCCGAGGGTAAGCCGGACCTCTGGGTAAGTGAGCTGTCGCAGAAACCTGTTCAGCTCCGCCACCGATTGCAAAAGCGCCAACCCCGCCTGCAGAGCCTGCCGTACTGCCCGTTCGGGTTGTCCCAAGCCAAACAGGGCCAGACTTCTCAGCCCGCTTTGGTTGGCCAACACTCCTTGGTATCGCTGTACCACCGACTCCATTTGGACGAAGTGGCGACCCAAAGTGTAAACAACATCGTAGGGAAAGTTCTCCTCGTCGAAATTGGCCGTCCCCCACAGCGAAGCGCAGAGAATGGCGGCGGTGGTCTGCTCGCCGATGGACTGAGCCTGCAGTTGATGCTGGGCCACCTCCACATCTGCCCTATCGAGCACCAGCCGCTGCAGCGTCACATCCCCGGTGATGCGGGTTTGACAGGCAAGGCGGATATGCACGGGGAGATCCAGCCGTTCGGCCAACTTCTTCTCAGCAGGGGTCATGCTACGGCAATTTTGGCTGCCCTCCAAAATCATGATCCGGCAGGTGGAGCAGGCGGCATTGCCGCCACAGGCATGGACATGGCGCACCCCGGCCTGCAGTAGGTTTTCCAAGATCGTGAGCAGAGGATTGGCCTCAAAGGTGAGGTTATCGGGGTAGCAAGTGATCCGCATAGTTGGGTGCCGGCAAACCGTTCTTGGGCGCCTAAAGCCTATACGTTCCTGACCTGGATTTGGATACCCCTTTTCAGCTAGAAACCGCAGGAGCCCCGCGCTCTGGCGTAGCTGTTCGCGAAGCGGGACGGAGTCCTTGCGTCGGGAGGAATGCAAGAAGCCGGACAACAATATAGCATCTGATGAGATAAAATGGGAGCATAGACCAAGCCCTGACCATCTCCTGCAAGCTCAAGGTGTCTGTGTCGCAAGCCGCCAAGCTGGATGCGACGCTAGACGCTTTTGCACAAGCCTTGAACTGGGTGAATGAGAACACACCGGAGAAGATAGTCAACGCCGTTAAGCTCCAATCTCTCTGCTACCGCGAGATCCGTACCCGCTTCGGGCTATCCAGCAACCTGGCACAACAGGTGTGCAGGCGGGTTGCTGGCTCGCGCAAGGTTGCCCGGCAAAAGAATCGTCCGGTCAAAGCCTTCAAGGGCGGCTTTGTGACCTTTCGCGCTAGCGGGACGGAGTCCTTTGACGCTCGCACCTTTTCTTTTCGGCAAAAAGACTGGACGGTGTCGCTGACCACCGTCGAGGGGCGGGAACGCTTTGAGTTGGCAATTGGCAACTACCAACTGCAGGGCTACCAGAAGCCCGCTCCGTACCGCTTAGCAGTCGGAGCCGGGTAGTTTACGGGTGAATGTTGGCGCTGTTCTCGACAACAGGCCGCTGCTGTGCTTCCA
This sequence comes from Synechococcus sp. OH2, assembly GCF_047462155.1. NCBI lineage: Bacteria > Bacillati > Cyanobacteriota > Cyanophyceae > Synechococcales > Synechococcaceae > Synechococcus > Synechococcus sp. OH2. The sequence goes on along the minus strand of NZ_JANSIR010000023.1, from coordinate 4,077 downwards.
AGGGAGCGAATGATAGAGTACAGAGAGATTTTGTGCGAGCCCCTTCATGCCTCAGTCCAAACCTGACAAATCGCCCCTCCGCAAATTCCTGGAAGCCCTGATGCTGGTGTTTGGCGCAGTCATGTTCCTGGGCTTCTCCTTTGGCCCGATACTGCAGGCACTGGGGCCTTCTGACTCGGCAGACACCGCCAATTTGGTTACCGAGCAACTGCGGGCCCAGGCGGACGGCTACCGGGCCGTGCTGGAACGGGAGCCGGATAACCCCATTGCCCTGCGGGGGTTAATTGACACGCAACTGCAGCTCAACGAGCCGCAAGGGGCCATTGAGCCGCTGAAGAAGCTGGTGGAACTGGAGCCGGAAAATCGGCAACTGCGAGCTTTTTTGGCTCAAATTCAGCGGGAGACAGGGGATCTGGAAGGAGCGCTGGAGCAGCTTCAAGCTCTCTACAAAAAGGATCCCAAAGATGGCCAAGTTCTGCAGGAGCTGGCCGATGTTCAACTGGCTCTGGGCCACACTTCTGAAGCCATTGACCTGCTGGAGAACTACCTGAAAGAAGTACCGGAAGATAACGATGTCCGCCTGCGCTTGGCCTTTATCTACGCCCGCAACAACCAGACGGGAAAAGCGGTGGCCCTTTATGATGAGATGATTGCAGCGGATCCCAGTGATTTTGCCCCGGTATTGGGCAAGGCAATAGCCCTCAGCTCTGCTGCCGATGCCGACCTACGGGCACAAGCCCCTGATCTGTTTGAGCAAGCGGCCCGCCTGGCCCCGCCCAAGGTGCGGGAGGAAATCCGGCAACAGGCGCAGCTCTACGCCCAAAGAAACCAGCCCCAGGCTGTTGAGAACCAGGAGACTAGCCCCTAGGGGGTTTTGATTTGAGGATGCGGTAAAACTTGTAACAAGCTCTCCCCTTCAGGACTCGGAGACATCCTTGAGGGCGGCTTCCACCGACGGATAGATCTCGAAGAGGGAATCCAGATGGGTAACCTTGAGAACCAGCTTGGCCTGTTCTCCTAAGCCGCAGAGCTTGAGATGACAGCCGGCGGGAGTACAGGTGCGTCTTGCCCACACCAAAGCCGACACCCCCATGCTGTCGATCAGCGTAACCTGGCTTAGATCCAGTAAGAGGTGTTTGGGTTTCTCGGCGAGAATTTGGCCCAGCTCTTTCCGCACCAAAGCGGGATCCAGCTTTCCTGCCGGAAGCTTGACCAGGGTGACAAGAGATCCTTTGGGGCTGAGCTGGGTGGAAACATCCACAAAGGGCTGAGAAAGTCAAGGGCGGGAGCCACATTGATTCTGAACCAAAGCCGCCGGGTTGGGTTCTGCCAGGCAACTTTTTGTTTGATGTAGGAAGGTAGCTCCAATGGATACGCACGGGATCCCGATAGGGGATGCGGCTGCCCTGGGTTTGCTGGCCCTGCAGCTGCCGATGGCAGCGGTGTTGCTGGCCCGGCTGCTGCCCGCTGTGTGGCGCCCTTCCCCTCTGCCCCCTGGCCAAGCGGGGATCCCTTTCCCGCCGGGCCTGGTCAGCGTCCTACTGCCCACCCTCAACGAAGCCAAGCGCCTGGATCCCTGCCTGGAAGGGCTGCACCGCCAGGGAGCGGTTGTGCGCGAGGTGCTGGTGGTGGATAGCCACTCCCAGGATGGCACCCGCGAGAAAGTGCTGCAGATGGCCGAGCGGGATCCCCGCTTTCGCCTCTTGACCGACGATCCCCTGCCCAGTGGCTGGGTAGGTCGTCCCTGGGCGTTGCACTACGGATTTCTCCAGTCGGATCCCGCCTCTGAGTGGATCCTGGGTATTGATGCCGATACCCGCCCCCAGCCAGGCCTGGTAGAGCGCTTGCTGGAAACTGCCCAGGCCAACCAGCTGGATCTCATCACCCTGGCGCCGCAGTTTATCTTGGAGCACTGGGGAGAAGCTTGGCTGCAGCCGGCTCTTTTGACAACCCTGATCTACCGCTATGGGGCGGCAGGGGACACGGCTGCTCTGCCGGAGCGGACGATGGCCAATGGGCAGTGCATGTTGGTGCGCCGCTCGGTGCTGGAAGCCATGAACGGCTACACGCTGGCGCGGGCCTCCTTTTGCGACGACGTCACCTTGGTGCGGCAGATCGCGGCAGCCGGCTTTAAGGTAGCTTTCTGCGATGGTCGGCACCTGCTCAAGGTGCGCATGTACACTTCTTTTGGCGAAACCTGGCGGGAGTGGGGCCGCTCCCTGGATTTGAAAGACGCCACTCCCAAGGCTCACCTGTGGGGGGATATCGCCCTACTGGTGCTTACCCAAGGGATCCCAGTCTTGGCAGTTGGGGGGCTGGGGATCAAGGCCGGGATGGGGTTGCCCTTTTCCCTAACAGAGCAGGTTCTGTTGGGGCTAAACTTAGGCCTACTCGCCCTGCGCTTGGGCGTGCTGGTAGGCATTCGCAGCTCCTACCAGGATCCCCCGTGGACATTCTGGGCTTCGCCCCTGGCGGATCCCTTGGCTGTCCTACGGGTGATCTTGTCAGCCCTCAGTCGCCCCCGCTCTTGGCGCGGGCGCACCTACTAGTCTATTGCCTCAGGAGCGACGCCGAAGCGCAGCGGAGCGGCAGCAGAGGCAGGCGCCTGTTGGGTGGCATTCAAATAAGGCAACCCCTGCTCGAGTAAGCATAGCTGCACCGTTCTTTCAACAGGGTAGTTTGTGATCACTAGCTCCGTGATTTTTCCTCGCTTTGCCCCCTTGCAGTTGATAGCCCGATTTGCTTGAACCTCATCAACGGCAAAGAAGGGCATAGCGTACAAAGAGCGAATGATTGCAGTGTCAGAATTAGAAAGCGTGATGTACACGTTATTCTTGCTCAAGTCAATGCAAATATCTCGTAGTCGCTCTTGATCCTTTAAGGTGAAGCCGTTGGCATGATAGGAAGTAAAGTTTGATGTTTGCGAGACAGGAACATAAGGTGGGTCGAAATACACCCAGTCGCCCGGCTTGGCTCTCTCGATAACTGTCTCAAATGGCACGCACAAAATTTCAACATGTTGTAGGGCAAGGGATGCGGCTAAAAGATTATCTTTGTCCAGATACTTTGGAGCTTTATATCGTCCAAAAGGAACATTAAACTTTCCCTGCCGATTGACCCGATACAAACCATTGTAGCCTGTCTTGTTTAGGTAAATCATGCGTGCAGCTCGTTCTACAAGACTCATTGACCAAGGATCTTTCTCTCGAATCTGGTAATAAAAATTTTTATCGTATGGAAATTCAGAAAGTAGTTGAATAACTTCCCAAACATGATCGCGAATAGCCAGGTAAGTATCTATCAACTCGGCGTTAATATCAGAAAGAATTGCCTGTTTAATCTTGCGTTCTCTGTACAGGCGAAAGAAAAGCGCACCACTCCCAACAAAAGGCTCGTGGTAAGTGTTGAAATAGACGGGCATCCGCTCCAATAGGGCGTCTGTCAGTTGTGTCTTGCTGCCAGCCCATTTTAGAAAGGGTCGCGGAAGAAGCAAATCACTCATGTTACAATCCAAAATACAAACGTAGCCAATCTTCTAAATCGCTAAACCAAACCACTTTCCCTGTAGACATCAGGTATCCTTGCATGTTTTTTGAGAACCCTTCGCCATCAATTACCACGATCCCTGGAATAGGCCAGTGCTCCATATCTTGAATGGTTGCAGGGATCTTCTCTTCTGCTGTACCTGACGTCGCCTGAAACTTATACTCTACTCCTAGTCGTTTGCCGCTTTTCTCATCGCTAGTGACCACATCAATATACCGCTGCTGCCCCCAAAGCCTTCGTGCTGCTTTGACTCTTGCTTGTGTCTTCAATCCAAGAGATTGCACCAGAGCAACAACTCGCTACTCTCATTTGTCACCACTTTTAGGTGCTGTTCCTTTTCCTGGCATCGAGAAAACTCCTCACAGACAAGATGAATTGATCAGTAGTAAAGAAGTCCTCACTGTCCTAACCTTGATGACATGATAGCCAACTACCCCTCTCAAGGAAATAGATCCAATCACAATATGCTTTCTCCTTTGTATTTCTGATGATAATGATAAGCTCTTTGACCGCGTAAACTCCGAGCTACTC
>NZ_JANSIR010000022.1:10893-17311 GCF_047462155.1 Synechococcus sp. OH2 | reverse complement strand
TGCTAAGTGTTGCTACTGTACCCCTTGATTCCTTAACAGGCTGTAGTTTAGTAATGAATCTCAGATTCTGGACTCATACTAGGTTCGACCACACCATACCTAGATTATGGACGGGTAGGTCAAGAAAGCACGAACTCGGGCCGATAAAACTGCAGCTCCGCCTGTGCTTCTTGGGCCATCTGTTCCCGGTAGGCCAGAGGGGCAATCACTTCGCCGTTGGGTCGCCAGTCCCGCAGGCGCATGGTGAAATTGGTGTCTCCCACCCGCACATAGGCGCGGAAGTAGCGGTCGCTGGCTGGCCTCTGCCGGAGAATGTGCAGGATCTTTTCCCGTTCCCCTGCATCGGTCACCTCCCGCTGTACCAAAGCCGGGATCCGCTCGTAGTCAATGGGTTGGAAGGTGGGGTGGCGCACCGTGTTGTCCACGTAGCGGCGGGCAAACTCCGGCGCAAAGCGCAAAATCAAGAGCGCCTTGGGCAGATAGAAATCAGATCCCCAGGCCTCTTCCCAGGCCGCTTGCACCGCTTCGGGGGTGGGCAGGTTCCCCTGCTTCTGGCGGGCCAATAGCTCTGCCGGCACCGCAGGGTCAGACCAGGGCACCACTGTCAGGCGAGGCGAGCGAATGCGATCCAGGCGAAAATTGTGCCAGCCCAGGGATCCGGCAGCCTGCGGGAGCTGACCAAAGGCCGCCAAATACTTGGCGCGGCGGGCATAAAACAGGCAAACCGGGTAGGTGAAAACCCTTTGGATCCCGTGCTGGCGGGTTTCATAATCAAAGCGGATCAGCCCTGCCGCCGGTTTTGTCCAGAAGGCCTCTAGCTGGTTTTGGTATTCGTCCACCCGCTCCTGCTGTTCGTCGGAGAGGATGTATTCAAACCAGACAAAGAGCCGCCGCTGCCGGTGTTGATGACCTCTCCAGATATCGTCCAGCAACACCTGCACGTCGGGATGCACAAAGGCCACGTCGCTGAGGACGTGGTAGATCTGCTCAAGCTGGCCACCCGACAACGTCAAGGCCGAGGCAGCCGTCGGCAAGGAGGGGCGATCCCCGGCGGCGCGGCAGCGAAAGTTATCTCTTCGCCTGGAGTTGGCCTCGATTGGCTGCAGCCAGCCCCGAGCGGCCAGGTAGTCCAGCTCTTTGCGCAGGGTGCGGTGGGTCTTGAAAAAGGGCCGGCTAGCCAGCAGCGTCTCCAGATGGGGAACTTCGGCTTTCAAGGCGGCCACCAGGTCGGGATCCTTTAGCCAAAAGCTCAGGGGCTTCTGGCAAATGCAGCCGGGATCCGGGCAGGAGATCCCGTGGGACAAATCCTGCTTGGGGTGGTGGGGCGAGAAGAGACGATCCCGAAGGTGGGTGTAGCCAAAGGTCTGCGGCAGATCCGGCCAGCGGTTTTCGCTATAGAGGCACTGGAGCAGCACCCACAGACGCACCGCCCGCTCCAGGCGCTCTGGCAACTGTCCGCCCGCCAGCCAGCGCAACACCTCCACCGTCAGAGGCAGCTCGTTCATCTCCTCTCTCTCCTCCAAAGCCAGCCCCAGCGCAGGGCCCGATCCCTCCACTCCTACTCTGCCAACGGTTGGAAGCTCCCGATTCCAATCTTTTCCATACTGGAGCCAGTCTGTTGTCATTTCGTCCCCATTGCTATGGCTGCTGTAGTACTGCAGTTGCGGTCTGGCTATCTGGCCCATTGGCCGCAGAAACCCCATCTTGGCGGGCTATCGTTTCAGGTCATTGAAATCGAGTTGACCCGGCCGGATCGGCTGGTTTTCCCGGAAGACCTGGCCCAACTGCGCCTGCCTCCTGGGATCGATACCCGCTTGGGAGTGGTGCTGAGCGGGCGCGCCCCCATTTGGCTCTACGGCTGGTTGGTGCATGAGTGCCACTTCACCCGCTGGGTGGCCTGCTACGACCCGCGACTGGGGGCAGTGGTGGTCTCCAGCCACAGCCCAGAGGTGCAGGTGGGCGAGATCATCCCCTGGGTGCAGGGCAGGCCAGGCTCAGAATTGGCGGCGGCAGTGATGGTGGTGGGCCCTCCGGATAGCGGTAAAAGCCGCCTGGCCCGCGCTCTTTTCGAGGCCCTGCTGCCCCAGGATCCCAACGTTTATCTACAGCGGGCCCACTGGGATGGGGAAGGAAATTGGACGTTGGATCTGCCGCCGGAAGAAGCCAAAATCCTCAAGCACCGCTACCGGGGACGCTTGACCCCTGAATTTTTCAGCTTCCACGCCCAGGCCATCCTCGCCCTGCGCCAACAAAAAAGCTTGGTGATCGTGGATGTGGGCGGCAAGGTGGATCCCCACAAGCAGCCGGTCCTGGAAGCCTGCTCCCATTACCTCTTGGTCAGCCGGGATCCGGCGGCCATTCCCCTCTGGCATGAGTTTTGTCGGGATCGGGGCAACCTGCAGTGCGTGGCCATCCTGCACACCGGCCCCTGCCCGGAAGATCTGCCCAGGGATCCCAACCAACTGGAGCTGTGCTGGGATCCCGCCTCTCCGCTGCCCGCCGAGCTAGTGCGGGTGGTGCGCGGCTTGGTCGACTCGGCAGGATAATTTGCAGGGGGAGCGCGCTGCCGGCCCCTCAATTCTTAGAGTCTGTGGATTCTACTGGGTGAGTGGCGACTTGGCCAAGGAGGGCACAGCGATGCTGGGGGCAATTGCGGGAGATGTAATCGGCTCTGTCCATGAGCATGCTGGCACCAAAAGCAAGGACTTTCCGCTATTTGTGGAAGGCAGCCGCTTCACCGATGACACCGTCCTCACGGTTGCCGTCGCTGAGCGGTTGCTGCGCGGCGGTAGCTACATCGATTGGTTCCACGAGTACTTCCACGCCTACCCACACGCCGGCTACGGGAGTAGCTTCAGGCGCTGGGCCCAACATCGCTGCCGCGAGCCGTACCGCAGTTGGGGCAATGGATCCGCCATGCGAGTCAGCCCCATTGGCATTGCCGGCAACACGCTGGAGGAAGTGTTGGCCGAGGCACGGGCAAGTGCGGAGGTGACCCACAACCACCCGCAGAGCATCCGCGGCGCCCAGGCTACGGCAGCCGCCGTGTTTCTCTCCCGCTCAGGCTACACCAAGGCAGACATCAAAGCCTACATCGAGCGGGAGTTTGGCTACAACCTATCCGAGCGGCTGGACGACATCCGGGAACGCTACGGCTTCGACGTCTCCTGTCAGGGCTCGGTGCCTCAGGCGATCATCGCCTTCCTAGAGGCAGGGGGGTTCGAGGACGCAGTGCGCAATGCCATCTCGCTTGGCGGAGATGCAGATACGATGGCCTGTATCGCTGGAGGCATTGCCGAGGCGTTTTTCGGCGGCGTGCCAGACGAGATTGCCTCCAAAACCCTGGCCGTCCTAGACGAGCGGCTGCGCGGCGTTGTACGGGAGTTCCAAGCGAGGTTTGTGGATCGGCTAGCCAGACCTTCCATCACGTAGGATGGATCCCGTCAAGCCCCGAGAGCCTCCTTGGCTGCATACATAACCTCTAGAGTGATCTCGGTCAATCCCCGCTCGCAGGCAAATTTTTCGGTGTTGCGCTTCACCTTGCCCCGCACAAAGCCGGGCACCTTGTTCAGCTCTGCCTGGGCTTCCCGCGTCCAGATGAGATCGGAATTGGCGCTCAGGCTCTTGTGGATCACTTCTTTGGTGTCGTGGCCGCCGAAGACCTCCAGCAGGTGATCCTCCATGCCCAGGGTAAAGGAGTTGTAGATTAAGTCCACAACTTGGTTGGCGCCCTCGTAGCCCAAAAAGGGCTTGTAGCCAATGGGAAAATCCTGCACATGGATGGGTGCTGAGATCACCCCACAAGGGATCCGCAGCCGTTTGCCCACATGCCGCTCCATCTGGGTGCCGAAGATAGCGGCAGGCTCCGCCTGGGCAATGGCATCGGCCACACGGGTGTGATCCTCCGTCAGCAGCACCTGATCGCAATACCCGCCCACCTCCGCCTGAAACCACTCGCCATCGTAGGTGCAATAGCTGCCCGCCCAGACCACGTGGATCCCCATCTCGCGGGCCAGGATCTTGGTGATCGCTGCCGCATGGGTGCAATCCCCAAAAACCACTGCCTTTTTGCCGGTCAGGTTTTGGCAATCGATGGAGCGGGAGAACCAGGCCGCCTGGGAAACATGTAGGGTCTGCTCCTGGATGTAGGGCTCGTAGTCCACCGGGATCCCTTGCTCGTTGAGAACCTGCTGGATTTGGCGGATGAAGCGGGCTGTTTCCACCACTCCCATGGGGGTGATCTCCACGTAGGGCGTGCCAAACTGCTCCTGCAAGTAGCGAGCTGTCATCGGCCCCAGTTCGCGGTAGGGCACCACGTTGAACCAGGCCCGCCCCAGATGCTTGAGATCGTGGACGCTGGCCCCCTGGGGGATCACCAAGTTAAGGTCGATACCCAGATCCCGCAGCAACTTTTTCAACTCCCGCAGATCGTGGGCGTGGTGAAAGCCCAGGCTGGAGATGCCGAGGATGTTGCAGGAAGGACGTTCTGTCTTCTGGGGTAAGCCGTCCAATTCGCCGCTTTTGCGGGCTTTGTTGATGTAGAACTCCACAATCTGCTGCAGGGTGCGATCGGCGGCCTGCAACTCGTTGACCCGGTAGTGGTTGACATCGGCCAGCAGCACGTCGCAGCGGCTGGCCAACTGGGCCTGCCGCACAAAGTGATGCAGATCCTCCTGCAAAATGCTGGAGGTGCAGGTGGGGGTGACGACAATCAAATCCGGCTGCTCCTCGCCATCTTTGCGGACGATGTTGCGAATCACCTTCTCGTCCGATCCCCGCGCCAACACCTGCCGGTCAACGACGCTGGTGGTTACCGGGGTAAAGTCCCGCTCCCGCTCCAACATGGAACGCATCACGTTGAAATAGTCGTCCCCCAGGGGAGCATGCATGATGCTGTGGACATTTTTGAAGGAACTGGCCACCCGCAGCGTGCCGATGTGGGCGGGGCCAGCATACATCCAATAAGCCAATTTCATAAGCAGCCTCTGAAGAAAGACCGAGGTAACAAAAAGGAGATCCCCATCCCCTGCCCGCTTCTCACTCGCTGGGAACCTCTCCTGGAATTGTAGAGTGCCCGGCAGCTGGGATCCCTTGCTCGTTATCTCCTGTAACTCTCGACAACAACATCTTGAGAAAATATTGATCATAAAGAAAAACAATGCTTCAAGGTAACTTTTGGTGCGGGGATCCCTCTACCATAGGCCCAAGCTCTGTTCCATCCTGGAAATAGGGACAACAGCCTTGAGCTGGATCCCCAAGCCCTGGCAGCTCGCCAGCCAAGGCGGTCAATTCTGTAGTTTTTGTTGCAGGTTAACTTTTGAATACAAAATGTGTACCTCTACAAACTTGAGCAGAGATTTTGTGTTACCCAGGCAAGTTTCTGGCCGCGGAAGGCAGACTGAGTCTGGAGAGAAACGCCTTCCTGTTTCCCTAGATACAAACCCGGGCAGGAGAGCATGACTGCTGCAGAGAGCGAACACCCTTGAGGTGTTGAGGTGAAAGCTTATGGGCTCTACCACGATTTCTTGGCAACGTGCGCGCAAAGCTTCAGAGGAGCAAACGGATTCCATGACTTCCACGTACTTCAAGCCTGCGGCTCACCTGCGCGACTGGCTGCAGGCGTCCTTGCAACCAATTCGAGCGGCAATTGACAGCATTGAAGTTGGGGATCCCCGGCTGGCCCACTTTTTGTGTCGGTGGATCCCGGCTCGCTGTCCTTTCGAGCGAGATGTGGTGCTGTTTGGCCACAAAATAATGCACATCCCACCGATGTGCAAGCTCAACCCCTTCTACGATCAGGTGGTAGGGCTGCGCTTCCGGGCTTTGTCGTTCTTGGCAGAACAGGGAGAAGACATCAGCCGCTATCTCTAGATTGGCTCTTGGTTTAGATGGTACTTCACAGATATTCACGGGACATAGATTGCTTCTTTTTCTATCAATGAATGGAGTTCGGGGCGCAGAGCCTTGTCGGTGACAAGGTCTAAGGAGCATCCAAGTTTATCTTCCAAGTAGAAGAGCAGACTCAAGTAATGCTTGGAGTCGGCTTTACCCATAAATTCAACTAGGATATCGATGTCGCTGCCGGCTTGATCCTCGCCACTAGCGGTTGAGCCAAACAGGGCCAGTCGCCGCACGCCAAACTGCTCTTAAATCTCGGCAAATTGCTCGCCGAGCAATTGTAATACTTGTTGTTTCCTCATGGTTGGGCAGATTGGATCACTCACTTGTCAACTCTCTAAGGGGGAACGCAGGTTGGCCGCTTGTTTCGATCTTCCAGGCTCACACAGGTAGGTGTTTATTCTAGCTATCTTTAGGAGTCACGGAGTCCGGTTCAAGGGATCCCTGGCCGTCCAAAAGCCGTTGAAAAACTATGGCCACTTCAACCTAGGTCAAGACAGTCTCCAAGCGGTTCTCGCCA
>NZ_JANSIR010000022.1:8578-10743 GCF_047462155.1 Synechococcus sp. OH2 | reverse complement strand
GCCCCTCTCCCACCCTCACCCCCGGCCCCTCTCCCAAAGGGAGAGGGGAGTTGGGGAGAGTGCTCTGCGCGCATTCGCGACAGTGTTGCGTAGCAATAACGATGTAACATAGTGTAACATAACAAACCGTAGTCTGGCTGGGGCGGATCCCGTCAAAAGCGAGTCTCGAACTCGATGGCAATGGCGTTGTTGCCCTCGAGGTCGGTGCTGGCGCGGGTGAGGGTTTGTTCGTTGAGGCGGTAGCGGGCGCTGTAGCGGGTGGGCTGAAAGGGATCCGTCAGGTTGCGCTGCACCGAGAGGGAAGTGGCGGGCCCCAGATCGCGGGCCACTTCCAGGGCCAGGCCCACCGAGGAACGTCTGGGGGCACGGGTATCGACCTGGGGGACGGGGCTGAGGCGAACCTCATCCAAGCCGAGGGTGTCCCGCAGCGTCTCCACCACATCGTTGAGTAGGGCTGTTCCCGCCAGTCCGGCCACCCCGGCTTCTGGATTCAGTTGGGCCAAAGCTGTTCCCCCCAACAGGGCGACAATCTCTTCTGGGGAGCGGCTGGGACTGCTAGAAAGCGTCAAAACCCCGTTGCGGGGATCCGCAGCCGCAAGCTGGCTGGCCCGTCCGTTGACAGTGGCCAATATCTCGATGCTCTGCTGGGATCCCGGTAGGGTGCGGTTGGTCTCAAAAGGAGAGAGCTCCTGGGGAAAGCGATACACCTCGAAGGCTTGGGTCACCAGGCGCAGGTTTAAAAAAGGATCGAAGGGGTTGTCTAGGTCAAAGGTGGCGGTGTTGGGGCGGGAGCGATCCAGGCGAAAGTTGGCAATGGGCAGGCTGACGCGGCCTCGCTCCAGGGCAATGGTGCCCGCCGGACGTAGATCTTGGGGAGTGCCAAACAGGCGCAAGCTGCCGCTGGCGTTGAACTCAAATAGGTTGGGGCGCTGCACGCGGATCCCAGGCCCCAAGACCAGCTCCAACCCGTTCAGCCGCGGCTGCCAGAAGGGATCTACCTGAGTCGCGTCTGTAGGAGCTGCCGCTTGGCGCGGGCTGACATCGACGATTCCATCGGAGATCTCTAGGTGTCCCTCCATCAGAGGCCGCAGCAGCAGGCCGCCCACCGTCACCTCTCCTTCCAGGCGGCCTGTGTAGAGGTTGGGCAGGTTGAGCTGGATCCCTTGCAGTTGCAGCGTTAAGGGTGGCGCGGTCTCGTCCCTCTGCAGGGCGCCGCGGGAGTTGACGGGCAAAAAGCCGTTGGCCAACAGGGATCCGCCCCCCAACTGGCCCCGCAGCTCCCGCACCTCCAATTGGTGGAGGTTAAAGACAATTTGGCCGGTCAGGTCGGTGATGGGCTCCGGCAGGGCGGCCAGTTTGAGGATCCCGGAGCTAAGGCTGAGGTTCCCCTGCAGGCTGGGCTCTCGCAAGGTGCCGCGGATGGCCAGCTCCAGTTGGCTTTGGCCGCCCTCCCAGCGCACCTGGTCGGTGAAGAGGTTGACCAAGCGCAGGCCGCCATTCTCGGCTTGCAGGCTGAGGTCGATCTGATCCGAGGCGGCCCGCACCTTCGCAAAGGGCAGGGTGTAGGGCACCAGGCCAGAGAGGCGGATCGGCTCGTCGCCGTTGGCCAGCAGGGCGCCTTCCAAGCGCAGTTGTCCCTGGTGGTAGTCAAATTGTCCCCCCACCTCCTGCAGCGGCACCTGGTTGATCTGGGCGTTCACCACCGTCAGGGAACCGCGGGCAAGGGGATCCCGCAGGTTACCTGCCAGCTCCACATCCAGGTTGAGATCCCCTTGGAGTTCCAGCCCATCCGGCAGGAAGCGATCCAGCAAAGCCAGAGGAAACCCTTGAATTTGCAGGGATCCCGACTGTTTCTCCCAGCCCACCTTGCCGGTGAAAAGGGCTTGGCATTCCCCACTGCGCAACAGCAGCGGCTGCAACACCACCGCCCCCTCGACCAGGCTGCCGCTGGCGGTGAGGCTTTCGACAGCAAACTCCTCTGCTTGCCAATTCCGGCCCTCCAGGTGAAAGCTGACGCTGGGCCGGTTGAGGTTGCCGACGAGGCTGACGCTGGCCTGAAATTCCCCCCGCAAGCTGGTGGGCGGCGGGATGCGGGGATCCATGCGGCTGGCCAGGGCCTCCAGGTGGGCAGCCAGGATCTGGGCGTAGTATTCTAGCTGCTCCCA
>NZ_JANSIR010000022.1:0-8483 GCF_047462155.1 Synechococcus sp. OH2 | reverse complement strand
GAGGGGATGGTTGGGCAGACCAACCGGATCCGTCCGCAGCACCGCGGCAGGGCCCAAAGGTGGCAGCCGAAAACCGCGGCTGGTGATATCGCTCCACTTCCGCCACTTGAAAGTAGAAATGATATCTTCCAGGCGACCCTGGCGGGTGCTGATCTGCAGGTCAATTTGGGGAACGGGAGCCGCCGAGGTGGGATCCAGAGAGGTCGCCGGCAGCTCTAAAGTACCGCTGGCGGTGTAGAGGCTCTGGAACAGCTCCAGTTGGGCTTGGGCAAGGGTCAGACGAGCGGGGCGAGAGTCGTCTCCAGGGTGGTAAGCGAAATCCACTGCAAGGCCCTGCACCTCGAGATTGCCCAGTCGCAGCCCCTCGACCGCAGCTTGACCTTGAGCAGCGCCACTGGCCAGGTCAAGCGCCACCTCCCCATCGAGGGTTCCCTGCAAGCCGGCCCATGCTCCAGCAGCCACCCCCCCCAGCCAAGCTAGTGGCAAGCGGTTCGCCACCACCTGCAGCTCATCTCGCTGTCGTTGGCCGCGCACTTCCGCCTCGCCCCGCCGCAGCTCGAACTGCAAGGGCCGAAACTGGGGATCCAACTGCAGCGCCAGCCGCTCCCGCGTCCCCGCTAGCTCCACCGTCGTCCCCTGGCTAGACCAGCTAAAGGGCCCAGCCAAGTCGGCAAAGGCTACCTCCCCCACCTGCAAGCCGCGCAACTGGGCCTCCCCCGTCACCTGTAACTCCTCCAGGGAGCCGCGGAGCTGCCCGGATCCCTGCAGCACTCCTGCCACCCTCGGCGGCAGGCCGGGTACTTCTGCCAGGGGGATCCCGTCAGCGGCAAAGTTCAGATCCAGGGATCCCACCTGCAGCGTCTGCGGGTCTACGGGGATCCGTCCCTCTAGCCTGGCCAAGCGGGTGGTGCCGGCCAAGATCTCTGCCTGCTGGATACGCAGGTCAGATCCTTCCCAAGCTACCTGGCCGCGGATGCCGTCAACCCATGGCCATCCCCTCTCTCCCAAAGGCTGGGACAGGGCTAGCGACCCTTGCGCTCGCAACGCCGCCAGGAAACCCACCTCCGCCGCCTCCGCCGTGTTCATCTGCGCCATCAGCTCCCCGGAGAGGGATCCCGGCCACTGGGGGTTAAAAAAGGCCAGCGGCAGATCCTGGGGAGCCAGCCGCGCCTGGAGTTGCCCTGCCGCCCACCTTCCCGCCACCTGGGCCCGGCCCCCGCCCAGCTCCAACACGGCCTGCGGCACCTCCACCGCCCAGCCCCCCGCCTCGGGCAAGATCTGAAGCTGTCCTCTGCCGGCAATCTCTCCCCCTTGGGTTTCCCAGGTGGCCTCCACCTGGGGCCGGGATCCCGTCAGCGCCACCTGTACCTGAGCACTTACCGGCCCCGCCCAGGGCAGCTCGCCCCGCCGCGGCAGGTTGAGGTCGTAGAGGGCCAGCACCTGCTCCACGTCGGCCCCGCTGACCTGCAAATTGAACTGGCCCGCCAAGCCGGCAGCCCATTGCAGTTGTCCGGATCCCTGGATGCGTCCGCCGGCGGCCTTCAGGTCAATTTCCTCAAAGGCCAAGGTCTGGTCGGCCCAGCGGAAGCCAAAAGCATATTCCGGCACCGCCAGGCGATCCACCTGCCCCGGCGAGATCCCTTGCAACTGCCCTTGGATCTGCGGCCCCTTGAGCGGCCCAGTAACCGCCAGGGATCCCGCCACCACCCCTGCCGCCGCCACCGGCAGCTCAAAGTTGAAAGTCTCCTGGATTTGCTGCCAACTGGCTGGAGCCATGACAGCTTGCAGATTGAACCCCTCGCTGTCGCCGAAGGCAATGGAGCCGTTGAGATCCCCGAAAGAGAGCTGGCCAAAGCGACCGCTCACCCCCTGCAGATCCAGCTCCTCTAGGGTAAAGCGAACAGAGCCCTTCACCTCTTCAAAAGGATGCGGCAACCTCTCCAACCCCAGCCGCGCCTGCTGAACCTGGGCTTGCCCCGTCAACTCCAAAGGGCGATTTCTTCCCCAGAGGACTTGCAGAGCCAGACCAGCCTCCCCCTCCACCTCAGTCCAGGGCGCTGCCGGCAAGATGCTGGGCAGTAGCTCCAAAGGCAGGCGCTGGGCGGCAACCGTCACCGAGCCAGAAGCCTGGGCAAAATCCGCCACCCCCCAGAGCTGCAAGGGGTACCCTCCTTCCCCTGCCAGAGGGCGCAGCCGCGCCGAGAGCTGGAAACTGGCCCGCCCCCCTGCTTCCTCCCCAGGCGGGGCACTCAGCCACACCTGCACCTGGCCCTGCAGCCGCTCAAACTGGCGCCGCTCCCCCACCAAAGGGATGGCCGTCAGGGATCCCCCCTGCAAACGGATGTTCAGCCCCTGCAAGGGCAGGGATCCCTCCCCTTCTGGAAGTTGAAACTGCACATCTGCCCAGCCGCGATCCAGCGTTTCCATCAGCAGCAACTGGGGCCGGTTCAGGGTAATGTTGAGCACCCACTCGCCTGTTTGTAGCCAGGTCCAAAAGTCGGGGCTGAGGTCGATAGAGCCGATGCTGGCCAAATGTTCGATGTGGCTTTCTCCCAGCCTCACCTGCCAAGGGGCCACAAACCTTACCTCCCCCAATTCCACCCGCCGGCGCATCGCCTGCGAGAGGGTTTCTTCTACCTGGGGCAGCACCTGATTTTGAAGATACGCCCCGATTCCCCAGGCGGCGCCCAAGGCAGCAGCCGTCAAGCCCAAACCCAGCCCCGCCCCCACCCCAATCCAGGTCTTGGAGGAGAGGGGAAATCGTTGCTCTTTCTCGCGCTGATCTTCGCCCAACACCCACCCTCAGGGATCCGAACCACCCCAGTTGAGAAGCCCTGTTTGGCCCGCAGGCCGGCCTCCTCTGAATAGGGGAAGCTGCCCCCATCCTACCCAAGGACTCCCGGCCTGCCACGAGGGGACAGAGAGAAGAGATCCCTGCCCCCAGCCGCAATCCCCTGCCCGCGGAAAAATACCGTCTCGCCCGCAGGGATGCTAAGCTATCTCCACGCCCGAGATCGGGCCTCCATCTTCTGTCGAGATAGACAAAAGGAGAAAAGCCATTCCGGAACCTCTGTCTCTGACGGTCAGCTTGCGCGGCAGCCACGAAGCGCTGCAAAACTGCCAGGTCTTTTACCTGACGGGCCTTCTGGATGCCTTTTCTGAGCCGGTCTTTGTTAAGGTGGTCACCAAATACTTAGAAGAGGGATCCCCCAACCTTATCCTGGATTTGACGGGGATCGACTTCATCGATAGCTCCGGCGTCGGTGCCCTGGTGCAATTGGCCAAGCTGGCACAGAGCCGTGGAGGTATCTTTCAGGTGGTGAGCAACCCCCGCGTCACCCAAACCGTGAAACTGGTACGGCTAGAAAAGTTTTTGTCCTTGCGCAACTCTCTGCAGGAAGCCTTGGATCGCCTGAGGGAGGAAGGCACGGGCAATCCAGAAACCACCTGATACATGGGCCTGGGAACTTTTTGGGGGATCAGTGCTGGAGCCGGGGATCCCGAGTGGCTGACCCTCAAAGCAGCCCGCATCCTCGGCGCCGTCCGCTGGGTGGCCTGCCCTCAGAACGCCATCGGCCAGCCGGGTTTAGCCTATCAAATCGTGCGCCCCTGGCTGCGACCGGAACAAACCCTATTGCCGTTGCATCTGCCCTTTGTTACCCAAGTTGAGCTTCTGCAGGCGGCCTGGCAAGCGGCTGCCGAGCAGCTGGCTCCGCTTCTAGAACGGGGTGAGGATGTGGCCTTTGTGTGTGAAGGAGATGTGGGCCTCTACAGCACCTTTGCCTACCTGGCCCAGGCCCTGCAGCAGCGGATCCCTGACTTGCCCATCCAGGCCATACCGGGGGTGTGCTCTCCCCTGGCTGCCGCCGCCGCTCTCGGATCCCCTTTGGCGCTCGGCTCCGAGAAATTGGCGATCCTACCCGCTCTTTTTGCCCTGGCGGAGCTGGAGGCGGCCTGTGCCTGGGCAGACGTGGTCGTGCTGATGAAAGTGGCCCCTGTCTATCCTCAGGTTTGGCAGTGGTTGGCGGCAAGAGGTTGGCTGCAGCAAGCCAGCTTGGTGGTTTGGGCCGGTTGGCCGCAGCAAGTTCTCTTCCCCACCCTAGAAGAATTGGCCGACTATCGCCCCCCCTACTTTTCCCTGCTAATCCTGCGCTCTCGGCCCCGGAATTGAAGTTCTCCCCGACACCCTTCTGAAGTGGGAGGCCCACTGAAGCCGGGTCGAGTGGCCTCGGTTAAATCCTCGGCTGAGCTGGGGATCCAGCCCCCCTGCTTTCTGAAAAGTTTCTAAAAAGTAGACCTTGCTTCTGGAAAAAGGCAGAGGATCCGACTGCAAGATCTACTGGAGACCTATGTTGAAGAAATATGGGAAGGACGATTAAAGAAATGACCTAGACTGTTAAGAACAGTTGCCAGCCATTGTAGAGGGATTTGACCCAAGCTAGATTAGAGATGTGGTGATTCAAGCAAGGAGGATAATATCTCAGCTTCATCTCAAAGGCGAGACACCAGCCTGCAATCTGCTCAAGCTCAAAGCTCCCTGTCGGTCAACGTTTTGATCCAATCTCATACGAACTTCCGATCCGTTGCGCCGGCAGGTTTCTATAGCAAGTGGTTGTCTTGCCCAGCGGGGCACCTGGCACCTACGACAGGTTTTCCTCCAAGGAAGGGACATGGGAGCTAGATCAAATAGCGGTCGGGTCTGTTGAGGTTAGCCGCTGCAACGATAAGAGGTCGTTTACCTCTGGTGAGATGGCAAGATGGCAAGCGGTTTTACCGGTTGAGGAGGTGCTGGCCTGCTATTTCGAGTCTCCGTTTAGGATCAGGGAAGAGGTGGAAAACCGATGCTCGGTTGGGTTCAGGTGCTCCCCCCTGCAGACTCTGGCGAATCACGACTCTGCTCAGGAGGTCAAGGGCTGCGGGCTTTAGCAATTTTGGGTTCGCCCAGTTCATAGTTTCACTCTCGCTTGGAGGAGGTTTTTATGCTTGCCTTTCTCTCGAAAATTGCTAGAGCAGTTATCCGCGTGTTCACGCCTGCCAAGTCTGATCTGATTGAAGTAGGTTACCAGCCCATTACCGATGATGTCTATCGCGTCAAAGGCTCAGCTCGCTATGCGGGTGAGCTGTAGGGCACAGTGCGAGAGCGGGTCAGGTTTTGGCGCTTCAACACTCGGGAGCAGAGCTTCAAAAGTGGGTTCGTCAGGTAGCTGTTCCACTTTCCTCGTCGATTGAGCAGTTGAACTCATCAAAAGGAGGAGGGTGAGCTCGGAACAATCGAATAGAAGCTCCAACAAGTGAAGAGATAGCGAAGTTTGGGTGCAGGTGACCTGCATCAGGGTGGGTAGTTTCCCCCACTTAGGTTTTACTGGTTCAGTGGCGGTGCCGCTGGGGCTGCCGCCACTTCTTGTTGGTTGCGAGTTGCGTGCAGCTTCTCTGCGAAAATAGCAAGGACGCTTGCAACAGATGCTTGAGCGCCCTGTTTTCCTCTGTGTTGCCCTCCCTCGTGGTCTATCCCGTCACACTGGGTGATCTGGATCCCGTGGCGGAGGTTCTCGCCCAGGTGTTTTATCCGCCTTTGGGTCTGCAGCGCTGGCTTTACCCGATTCACAAGCTGGGCATCCGCCAAGATTTGTGCCTCAAGCTGGCGGCCAGGGATCCGCACTACTGCTGCCTGGCGGCGGCGGTGGGATCCGAGGTGGTGGCCACTGCTGAGATCTCCTTGCGGGCCATGGCCCATGGCAAGTATCCCTATCTTTCCAACTTGGCGGTGTTGCCCGCTTGGCGGCGGCGCGGGATCGCGCGGCAGCTTTTGCTCAGCGCCGAAGGCGTGGTGCAAGGTTGGGGCTATCGCCAGTTGTATCTGCACGTGGTGGAAGACAATCTGCCCGCCCGGCAGCTCTACGCCCAACTGCGCTACACTCCCATCCAGCGCACCTCTCAACTTTGGCGGTGGCTGGGGATCCCACCCCAGCTTTTGCTCTGCAAGTGGCTGCTGTGAAGTTATGTAAACTAGAGTTAGGGATCTGGAGAGATGTTGCCGTGATTGTCAAAAAAGTGGCCAGGATCGGGCGCTGGCTGGGCCTGGCAGGGTTGTTTGCGGTTTTGCTGGTGAGCTTTGGAGGTGTCCAGTCCGCCTTGGCCCAGTGGGGCACCACTCCCCTGCCGGAGATCGGGGCGCCGGCGCCGGAGTTTGAGCTGCCGGATCAGTCGGGCCAGGTGCGGCGGCTGGCGGATTTTCGCGGCGAGTGGGTGGTGCTCTACTTCTATCCCCGCGACTTCACTTCCGGCTGCACGATCGAGGCCCGCCGCTTTCAGCAGGATCTGCCCAAGTTTCAGGCTCTGGGGGCACAAATTGTGGGCGTAAGCGCCGACTCGGTGGACTCCCACCGGCGGTTTTGCACAGCAGAGGGGCTGCAATTTCCTTTGCTTTCGGATCCTGAGGGCACCGTTAGCCGCGCCTACGGCTCCTGGATGGGGGAGATGGCTCTGCGCAACACTTTTTTGATCGACCCCGACGGGATCCTGCGGGCCATCGACCCAATTGTCAACCCCTATCGGCACAGTGCCGAGGTTTTGGCCCAATTGCAAGAGCTTACCCAGGCCGGCTAGTCCTGTGGGCCAAAGGTCTGCTCGAACTCTTGCAGCAGCTCGTCGATTTCCTCGAGGGCTTGATTGACATCGACCCGCAAGCTGCCCAGGTCTGGCTTTTCCAAAAGCTTGACCAAAGCTGGCCGGCGCTCACGAATGCGCTTGATACGCTCTTTTAAGGCGGCAATTTCGGCTGCGTCCATGGCTACAGAGATTGTTTCAACTTCTCCAGCCTATCGCTTTCCCACCCGGATTGTCGCCCATCGTGGGGACCACACCCACGCTGAGGAGAATACCCTGGCCGCTTTTGCGGCGGCCATCGAAGGCGGGGCCGACGGGATTGAGCTGGATGTGCGCCGCAGCCGCGACGGGATCCCGCTGATTTTTCACGATGCCGAGCTGGAGGGGCAGCCGTTGGCGGCGCTCACCTGGGCCGAGATCCGCGCCCGCAAGCCCACGATTCCCACCTTAGAGGAGGTGCTGCTTCAGGTTGGAGGCAAAATTGCCCTCGACCTCGAGCTGAAGGAGGCCGGCTATGAAGAACAAGTCCTTGCCTTGATTGGCAAGCAACTGTCCCCGGATGCCTGCGTGCTCACCTCCTTTTTGCCCCAGGTGGTAGGGCGGCTGAGAGAGCTTTTGCGCCGCGGCAGTTCCGCTCCCCCTTTCCAGGTTGGCCTGTTGGTGGAGGCGCAGTCGGAGGAAGAGAAGGGATCCCCCTTGGCCTATTGCCGCGAGCTGGGGGCCGACTTTCTCGCCCCCCACTACTCTTGGCTGAACTTGCCGTTTTTGGCAGCGGCGGCCCAGGCCAGGATCCCGCTCTACGTCTGGACGGTGAACGACCCGGAGATCATGGCCTTCTGTTTGCGCCCGCCTGTGGAGGAGCTGCCGGTGCAGGGGCTAATCACCGACCGCCCTCAGTTGGCGCTACAAATTCGCGCCCAGCTCTGGGCCGCCTCCTGAGGATCCCCTGCCCTAGACCATGGGCACAAATTGCACCGGGAAAGCGCCCTTTTGCACCACCCCTTCCGGGGTTTTGTGGAGGATCAGCAAGGATTGGGATCCCTGGCTTTCGCCCACCGGCACTACCAACCTGCCCCCCACCGCCAGTTGATCCAGCAGCAGCGTCGGCAGGGTTGGGGGGGCTGCTGTGACCACGATGGCGTCGTAGGGGGCGTGTTCCGGCCAACCTTGATAGCCATCTCCCTGGCGCACCTCCACGTTGCGGTAGCCTAAGGCAGCAAGGGTTTGCTGGGCACGGGCGGCCAAGGGAGACAAACGCTCCAGGCTATACACCTGTCGGGCCAGCTCGGCCAAAATGGCCGCCTGGTAGCCGGATCCGGTGCCGATCTCCAGCACCACCGATTCGGGTGTGAGGCAGGCCGCCTCGGTCATGAAGGCAACGATGTAAGGCTGAGAGATCGTCTGGCCGTAGCCAATGGGCAGCGGGCAATCCTTGTAGGCGCGATCCCGCAGCTCCGGGGGAACAAAAAGGTGACGCGGCACCTTGCGCATTGCTTCCAGCACCCGCGGATCGCGGATCCCCCGCTGCAAGATTTGCTCCCTCACCATCCGTTCCCGTTGGGCAGCAAAAGGACAAGCCTGCCTCTCCCCACCGCCAGCGGCAGGCTCAGGAGCGTCCAACTCGGCAGCCGGGATCCCAGCCCAGGGGTTAGAAGTCCTCTTAAAGAGAGATGAGAACAACCTTACCATTGGCGCACAACCTCCGAAGCTAACAGCTTGCCGGGATTTTCCGGGAATGCTGCGCCGTAACTGCACCCAGCTCGGGATCCCTTAACTCGATTCTGGCCCACTTCCCAAGAGACTTCCAGCTTTAACGTAAGGTGCGGAATTCCCCACCGTACAGACGGTGGGGATGGATAGCACCCTCTGACTGATTC
>NZ_JANSIR010000021.1:12170-14360 GCF_047462155.1 Synechococcus sp. OH2 | reverse complement strand
AAAGCGGATGGGGAAACCCCACCCGCCTGCGCGGTGGGGTAGTTCATCGCAGTCCGTTGCTGAACCCGTAACGGTGTTGTCAAGACGCCTCTAGCCAATTCCTTGAAGCAAATCCCCAAAGTTCTGCTGACTTTTCTGTTCGCGTCAGCGGGACGGACTCCTTGCAGGTTGGCTGAGAGATTAATCTCCCCCGAACGCTTGCCACCAGTCGGGTTTTTCACCGTTTTAGAGGCTCACCTTGGTGACAACTATACGATTGATGAGCAACTAAAATTTCTGACGGACTTTTCCGCCCCGCCCTACTCGCGTCAGCGGCGCGGAGCGCTGAGTACGGGGCCACCAAGCTATCCCTCTGTGTTGGTCTATCGCTCCGCCCACGAGCCAAAGCGCCTGCTGAAGTCCGCAGATACCCTCGATCGGGAAGAGGTGATCCCTGGCTTCCAGTTGCCACTTGCCGCTCTCTTCCAGAAGCTGCCTTTCTAGCCTGCAACCGGCTCCCCCTTAGATCGGCCAAGGCCAAAACTCTAAGAGGTGGCGCACAGCCACCCCACCGGGAAAAGGACTCTCCCATCCAATTCAAACAAGCGCCGGCACCCGTGCTTCAGACAAAGCTTCCCTGAGGGCTCGCACCTGGGCCACCATGGCCACTTCATCCTGAAGGCGACTGACAGCTTTGCCCACCCCCACTCCTGAAGCGCCGGCAGCGATGGCTAGGGGCACCGTCACCGTTGAGAGGCCAGAGGCGCAGATGACCGGCAGCGAGACCACCCGGCTGATCTCATAGGCGGCAGCCAGGGTGGGGGCAGCCTTCTCAATCAGGCCTAGGGATCCGCCGTGACGGGGCTCAGCGCTGGTGCCGCCCTCGGTTTGGATGAGATCGGCCCCCAGATCTTCCAGTTTCTCGGCCAATTCCGCCTGCTGATCCAAAGGCAGCGTGTGGGGAACGGTTACCGACAGAAGGGTGCGCGGCAGCAGAGAGCGGGTTTGGCGGGTGAGCTCTAGAACTTCCGCAGCGGAGAAGATGCGGCCCGAAGGGTAGAAGCTGTCGTAATTGCCGATTTCGGCCATGTCGGCCCCCGCCTGCACAGCGGCAGCCAATTGCTGCGGCTCCACCGCCGACACACAGATGGGCAGATCAATTTGCGCTCGCACCTGCTGCACCAATTCGGGACTGGCGGCGATGTCCACCCAAGTGGCTCCTCCCTCCTGGGCGGCACGGGTGACTTTCAGCACCGACTGCAGGTCGAAGTTTTGCAGGCCACTGATGATCTTGAGGGCACGGCGCCGGGCAAGGGCGTCGAAAAGGGCAGCTTGAGAGGCTGTGGTCATAGGCTCGTTAGCTTGTTGAAACGGGATACAAGAGGAGTGAAAGCAAATCGGCTGGGGCAACCTTTGCTCAGTCTAGAGGGTTTGCTGCCATCCTACAAGGGATCCGCCCTTGGCCGGTTACCCCAATTTTTGCGGGCTATCCCAAGATCTTTCAATACAATAGGGATCCCCTCTTCTGCTCTTGCCATGTACCGCTCTCCTTTCCCCTTCTTGGGCCTGGCTGAGCCGGATCCGGAGCTGGCCCAAGCCATTGTGTTGCCTATCCCCTACGAGGCCACCACCTCCTACGGCAAAGGCACGGCCAAAGGCCCTCAGGCGCTGTTGCAGGCTTCTGCCTATGTAGAGATCTACGACGAGGTGAGAGACTGCCAGCCGGCCCTCCACCCCGACTTTGCCGCAGAGACCTCCCGCTACTGGACGGCCCCGCCAGTGGAGTTCGAGGGGCTGGACGCCCACGAGTTGGCCATGGCCGCAATTCAGCGCCGCGCTGCCGAGTGGGTAAGGCCAGGGCGGTTTCTGCTCTCCATTGGTGGGGAGCACTCCATCACTGGCCCCTTGATTGCCGCCCACCTGTCCCACTACCCAGAACTGCACGTGCTGCAGATCGATGCCCACTGCGACCTGAGAGACAGCTACGAGGGATCCCGCTACTCCCACGCTTCCGCCATGGCCCGTGTGGTGGAGCAAGTGGGCGGCCGCCTCACCCAAGTGGGGATCCGCTCCCTCTGCGCCGAAGACCGCCAGGCCATTTGCAGGCACCGCTTGCACACCTTCTTTGCCCACAGCCTGCACGGCAAGCCAGCCCAGGACTGGATCCCCGAGGTGATCGCCACGCTGGGATCCCAGGTTTACCTGACGGTG
>NZ_JANSIR010000021.1:11883-12042 GCF_047462155.1 Synechococcus sp. OH2 | reverse complement strand
TCCTGCGGTCGTGCCGGCCACGGGCACCCCCGAACCCGGCGGCTTGGGCTGGTGGGAGACCGTAGAGCTGATCCGGGCCCTGGGGCAGCAGCGGCAAATCGTCGGCGCCGATGTGGTGGAGCTGGCGGTCACCGGGGAACGGGAAACCGATCGCCGCAG
>NZ_JANSIR010000021.1:0-11788 GCF_047462155.1 Synechococcus sp. OH2 | reverse complement strand
CAAGCTGGCCTATCAGATCCTGGCAGCGGCCTTGGGCTAGGCTCCAGAAGAACTGGGCTATGGCTGGGTTCCCCCTGTTTCCACCTGGCCGCTGGAGCACCGGCTCCAATCTCGAAGTATCCAGACAAAACGAGGACTGGACTCTCTCTGTCGAGATCTTCTGCTAGCTTCCTAGGTGGCCCTAGCCATGTCTCCGCCTTCTTCCAGCTCCCTTGAAGCGTCGCCGCCCCCCGTTGACGAAGAGCTCATCCACAGCCGCATTCAGGCCATCCGCGCCCGGATCCCAGGCCATGTGGAGATCATGGCGGTGAGCAAAGGCTACAGCGTCAACCACATCCGCGCCGCCTATCGAGCCGGGATCCGCCACTTTGGCGAAAGCCGAGTGCAAGAGGCAGCCGCCAAACAGGCGCAACTGCAGGATCTGACCGATATTGTCTGGCACTTGATCGGGCATTTGCAGACCAATAAGGTAAAGCCGGCCCTCAGACAATTTGCCTGGATTGACAGCGTTGATAGCCTGCGCCTGGCCAAGCTGATCAACCAAAAAGCCTGGGAGCTGCACCTTACCCCCAAGCTCTGCTTGCAGGTGAAATTGGCCCCGGATCCCAATAAATTCGGCTGGCTCATCCCCGATCTGCTGCAAAGCCTGCCGCAACTGAACCAACTGCTACAGGTGCAAATTGTGGGCCTGATGACCATTTTGCCTTTGGGCTTGAGCTCAGAGGCAGCTCTAGAGCTGTTTCGCAAGCTGGCCGAGCTGGCCGATCACATCCAGCGCAGCGGCTACGAGCATCTGCAGTTGCACACCCTCTCCATGGGCATGTCCGACGATTACCCCCTGGCGGTAGCCGCAGGCTCCAACCTGATTCGGCTGGGGCGCGCTTTGTTCGCCGATGCCGAGCGGAAATAGCATAGATGGAGCCTCCATGAAGCCGCTGAATTGTGATTAAATTTTGTGTAAAGCCGCGCAACTCCGGAGTTGCCCTGCAGGGCACGCTCTGGGTTGGAGTTCGGCCTGAATCGGGCAAAAACAGGGCAATCCCGCCCAAAATTTACCCTGTCGGGGAAATTTTAGGGAAACTTGTAATCATTTGCGTCACTCCCGTTAACACGTGTTCAAGCTGGACAAGGAGCGCAGTAGACTCTGGCCAAAGCAGTGGCTGGACAAGTGGGATGACATCTTCACTTCTTCTGGGTAAACTCGACTCGTCGGGCCCATGGGTTTTGTTAACCTGCCTCGGCAGCTTCTCGAGCAAACCCTGTCTCGGCCTTCTGAAGGACTTTAACTAAAAAAATAAAGGTTGGAGATGCCCTTTGGCTTGACTGGGCCACTCAAGATCCAATCAAGAGCCTGAATCCTGTGCTTGCCGCAAACCATGACCTGTAGTGAGGATGTGGACGATGAATGTCAATGGAATCTGGAGCAGGGTAAGAGATTTTGTGGGCCTGAATGATCCCGTGGACGGCCTGGAAGAGTACCCTGAGATGGAAGAGCAGGATGATTACAAAGTGCTCTACGAGGGACGCCGTTCCCAACCGGCTCCTGAAGAGCAGGAAGCCAGTGCCCTTCCACGCGGACGTCGACAACGGGGAGCGGAAGCCGGGGAAGGGTCTGCCGGTCGAGAGGAGTCGCGGGGCCATCGGCGCAGTCAACCTCGGGATCGCTTAGCGGGGGGCAGTATGGGGAGCAACGTAATTGGATTACCGGGCGTCAACCCACCCACCAGCGAAGTGGTGGTGCTGGAGCCGCGCAGCTTTGACGAGATGGCACAAGTCATCCAGTACCTGCGGGAGCGCAAGACGGTGATCATGAACTTGACCCTGATGGATCCCGCCGAAGCACAGCGCTCGGTGGATTTTGTTGCCGGTGGCACCTACGCCATCGATGGCCACCAGGAGCGCATTGGCGAAAACATTTTTTTGTTCACCCCCAGCACGGTGACGGTCTCCACCCCCAGTAGCCAAGGGGTGCAGCCGCTGCAGCGTCCCTTGCACAGCCCTGCCCCTCTCTGGCCCAGCAGCTATGAACATTTGCAGGCGGTGGGCCAGCACTAGCCAGTATGGAGCGACCACTGCTGAGTGTGATCGGGGGGGGAGCCATGGGATCCGCCCTGCTGCGGCGTTGGGTGACTGCGGGGCTTTATCCTGCAGCTCAGGTGGCTTTGCGGGAGCCCGACCCGGACAAGGCCAAGACCCTACAGCAGGAGCTGGGCATTCGGCTGTTGGCGGATCTATCTCAGGCGGGAGAGTCTGAGATTGTATTTTTGGCCGTCAAGCCCCAGGTTTTCCCGCAGGTGGTGGCTGAGATGGGCCAGCCGTCCGCCGCGCAGTTGGTGATCTCGATTATGGCCGGGATCCCTTTGCAGCAGTTGCAGCAGGCTTTTCCCCAGCAGAGGGTGGTGCGCACCATGCCCAACACACCGGCGCTGGTGGGAGCAGGGATCACGGCTATCTGCTACGGGCCAGGAGTGACGCCTGATCAGAAGGAGCAGGTGGAAAGGTTGTTTCGGGCTGTAGGCCAGGTGGTGACGGTGGCCGAAAGCCAAATGGATGCGGTGACGGCCCTGTCGGGATCGGGGCCGGGGTATTTGGCGGTGATCCTGGAAGCGCTGATCGACGGGGGGGTGGGGGTGGGTCTGCCGCGTCCCCTCGCCACCCAACTGGCGATGCAGACCTTGGCGGGCACGGCTGCCCTTTTACAGCACGAGAAGCTCCACCCCGCCCTTCTCAAGGATCAAGTGACCAGCCCAGGGGGAACGACCATCGCCGGGATCCAAGTCCTGGAAGAGGGGGGAGTACGGGGGGCCTTGATGCGGGCAGTGCGGGCAGCCTACGAGCGCTCCCGCCAGCTACAGGGCTCCTAGGGCCTGCCAGAGCGGGCGGGTGATCCAGTTCCATCCCACCTTGAGCTGGTGCTCCAGGGTAGGTAGACGCACCAGGTAGATGGCTCGTCGGGCCAAATAGCCCAGGGGGCCGCTTAGGGTGAGGCCGCCGAGGGCGGAAAGCACCGCCGTATCCGTCCCCAAGCTGAGCATTTCCCCCAGAGAAAAGTAGCGGAACGGCAGCAGGGGCCGCTCCTGCGTGAGCAAGGCCCACAGGTTCCAAGCGCAATAGCCGGCCTGTTGAAAAGCTGCTTGGGCGGTGGCGGGCACCGGCTGGCCTTCGGCATCCACCACCGCCGCTACGTCTCCCAGGGCAAACACTTCTGGAAAGGGGGGAGTTTGCAGGGTGGGCAAAACCTGCAGCCGTCCCCGCTCACTTTTGGGCAGATCCAAGTTGGCGATCACCGCTGCCGGTCGGGTTCCGACGGTCCACAGCACCGCATCCACAAGATCCGTAGCCGTCTCCTGGGCCTCCAGCCGCTGCAATTGTAGGCGGAAGGGGGGGGCGCTGTTCTCACCCAGGGCCTCGATGCCCAAAACCTTGGTTTGCAACTCCACCTGCACCCGCCGTTGGGCCAGCGCCAGTTGGGCCGCCTCCCGGCTGGAAGAAGCAAAGCCCGACAAAATCCGGGATCCCCCCTCAATAAGACGGATCCGTCTCCGCGATCCCAGCCGATCTGCCAGCTTGCAGGCCAGTTCCACGCCGCTTGCCCCCGCCCCGGCAATGGCCAGAGTTATCGGCTGAGCCGGATCCCGCGCCTCCAGAGTTTTCAGGTGGGCCCGCAGCCGTTGGGCATCTGCCAGGGTGCGGAAGGGAAAGGCAAACTCCGCTGCTCCCGGCACGCTCTCCAGAGGGGTTTCCCCTCCCAGCGCCAGCACCAAGGTGTCGTACTCCAGGCTTTGCCCCTCTCTCAGCAGGACGCGGCGGGCTTTCAGGTCGATGGACTGCACAGAGCCCTGGCAAAACTGCACCGACTCTGGCGGCAGCAGATCCTGGAAGCGGGGAGCCACCTCCCAGTCTTCCAGCTCGCCCGTGAGCAGCTCGTAGAGCAACGGGGCAAAGACAAAGCGCTCCTGCCGATCCACCAGCGTAATCTGTGGCGGCTCCGGCCAAGGTCGGCGGATGAGCTCCAGGGCTGTGTACAACCCGCCAAAGCCACCCCCAAGAATGCAAATACGACTCATGCTGCGAGGGTTGAAGGTAACATCAGCTTAACAAACCATCCAGCTTCCTACCCTGGGGCTCTGCCTTGCGCAGGGGAACAGCCGCTTGCGGCGGAGAGGCCGTCGCCGCATTGACTCTGCAGGGTAGGGTGCCATCCAAAAAGCCGAGGATCCCCCAAACCAGGCTGACGGTAGACACCCAGAAGAGCCACAGCCCTCCTGCCCAAGGGGGCGGCAGATCCAGAGCCATCCCCCCGATTAGCGGCCCGATAGCAAAGCCTACTGCCCAGCAGAGGGAGTTGATCGACAGATAGACCCCCCGCAGATGATCCGGGGCCAAATCTGCCACCAGCGCCGAAGCGGAGGGATTGTAGCTCACCAAGGCCAACGAGAGCACCGCCAAGGCCAAAGCCGCCATCCCCATAGCTGGCATCGCTCCCAACTGCGCTGCCAAGCTGCTGAGCCAAATCAATCCAAATCCCAGCCCCCACATCAGTGCAGATCCCTGGAGGGCACGGACGCGCGTCCAGCGATTGAGCCAACGAGCTGCCGGCAGCTGCAGCAGGGCAATGAGGGCGCCGTGCAGGGCAAACAACGTGCCAATCTGTACCTCAGGGATCCCAGCCCCCTTGCGCAAGTAAAGGGGCAAGCTGCTGCTGAGCTGGGCAATGTAGGTGGTGAAGAAAATGTTGGCCAGGGCAAACACCACCAGGGAGCGATCCCTCAGGGCAGTTTTCCAGCCGGCCCACAGGGGCTCTGCCGCCGACTGAGTGACCCGAGTTTCCTGAACGCAACACCAGAGCAGGGCTAGAAAAATCAAGTAGGTGAGGCCGTCGATCACAAACAAGAGGCGGTAGTTCTTCGTTAGGGCTACCAAGGCACTGGCCATGGCCACGCCGAGGCTGAGGCCCAAGTTATCCCCCAGGCGGTTGAGGGCATAGGCTTCGCTGCGCTGCTCGCGCGTGGTTAGGTCGGCTACAATTGCCTCCACTGGTGGCCAGTACAAACCTTGACCCATCCCTGCTACCAGACTGGCTAGGGCAAAACTGTAGAAACCCTGGGAGAGGGCAAACCCAAACGAGCCAGCAGCAGAAATGGCCAGCGAGAGAATCAAAGTGGAGCGGCGGCCCCAAGCGCCGTCAGCCATTGAGCCGCCGAGAATACGGCCAAGCACGCCACTTAGAGCCATGAGGCCCAGCCCCAGCCCCACTTGAGTGGCCCTTAGCCCCACCTGGTCAACAAAAAAGAGGGGGGTGTAGAAGAGGGCAAAGCCGGTTCCGGTTTGGGAAAGCAGCCGACCGACGAAGATTAGCCAGACCTGAAAACTAAGCTGTGGCCACCAGGAAGGGATCCGCATAGGAGATGCAACGGAAGACAAGTTACCTAGCCTACGGGATCCCGCTTGTTGGCGCCAGATCCAGCTCAGCAGGCAGAACACTCGGCGGGAGCCAGCGGCTCCTCCTCCAGGGATCCAGCGGAAACCGCAATTAACTCCCCCAAATTGAGGTATTCGCTCAACAGCCGCGCCAGCCGGTACACTCGGTAGTCGAGCTGGATCAAGTTATTCTCCCTCACCTCACATCACCCCTGCATGCACCTCTTCAACGGTCTTGCAGCCCGTTCTTGAGCCAGCTGTAGACCGCCTGTCGCCTTCCTCAGCTAGGAAGTGCCAACGGCAAAGGGATCAAGCCGCGAGGCTGCTGGATCCAACTATAACAAAATTTGACAAAGCTTTAAACAACCCTTAATAGAGAAAGCGCCGCTGTCCCTGCCCCCAGCTCCTCCCTGGGGCCGCTAGGTTAGACTGCTGCTAGCTGACGGCCACTGGCGACTTGGCCGCCCCAGTGCGCCCTTCCTCTTCTTCCTCTGAAGGAACAGCCACAAACTCGATGTGGTTGAGCAGCGTCGTCACAAAGGCAAAGAGCAGAAAAGGCAGGGAGATGACCAAGATCAGCGCGATGGTGAGAAAGGCGTAGAGGGGGCTGTTCATCAAAGAGAGGGCGGCGCCCAGGCCGGCAAAAATCACGATTAGCCAAACGATGATCTGGCCGTAGATATCCCCAAAGGAGAGGGTGCAGGTAAAGCGGTAGCGGGTGTGGGTGTTCATGGCAATTCCTCGGGATAGCCTGCTTGGCTTGATCCTGACCAGGAACCAAGCCTTAGCCTCATGGGTGGATGAGCATCTTGAGATTTTAGACGAGAGAAGGGGAAATGCCTCTCTTTCCTAAGAAATGTCTCAAGGATCGGTTGAGCAAGCCGGATCCCCCGTCTCTCCGCAGACAGGATGCTATTGTCGAGATCACAGACTCTTTCGGGTAGGCAGCAGCCATGTGCATTTGTATTCACTGCTACTATGTGGATCGCTGCACCACCTATCACGCCGTGGAAGCGCAGCACCAACAGCCCCACCTCACCCTGACGCCGGATTTTGAGCCGCAAGGACCCCAGATCAACGTCAATATCCGCAACGGCGGCACCGAGATGGAGTGGGATGTGGTGGCCTGCCAGAGTTTTCGCGAGGAGCGGAACAAGTGGGCAAGGCTCCGCCCCCACGCGGTCGTTCCCACTTAAAACTAGAGTAATCTAGAGATGGCCTAGATTGCCGAGAAGGGTTCTCCGCGCCTGCAAGGCCTGAGGCAGGGGTCTGCCCTTAGTAGAGGAGTTGTTTTGTCCATTTCGACAGACGGGAAGACGATGATGCTGACCGCAAGCCCGACAGCACCGCTGCTGGATGCTCGTCAACGAGTAAGCCAGTTTATGCGGCATCTCCAGGATGAGATCTGTGCTCGACTAGAGGCACTGGACGGCAAAGCCAAGTTTCGCGAGGACAGTTGGGAGCGTCCTGGCGGTGGCGGCGGTCGCTCGCGGGTTATTCAGCAGGGAGGGGTGTTCGAGCAAGGAGGGGTCAATTTTTCCGAGGTGTTCGGATCCCAGCTGCCCCCCTCGATTCTCAAGCAGCGTCCGGAGACAGCAGGTCATTCCTTCTACGCCACCGGCACCTCTATGGTGTTGCACCCCCGCAACCCTTATGTGCCAACAGTTCACCTCAACTACCGCTATTTTGAAGCAGGGCCGGTTTGGTGGTTTGGCGGCGGCATGGATCTCACCCCCTACTACCTGTTTGAGGAGGATGCAACCCATTTTCACCGCACCATCAAGGCGGCTTGCGACCGGCTGGATCCGGCCTACTACCCGGCTTTTAAGATCTGGTGCGACCGCTACTTCTTCTTGCCCCATCGGGGCGAGGCCCGCGGCGTTGGTGGCATTTTCTTTGATTATCAAGACGACCGGCCCGGGTTGCTCTACCGTCCTGAGGGGGAGGCAGAAGCGGATCCTGACCAGCTTGCCTCTGAGCCGCCGCCACTCCAGGCGCGGGTGGGATCCCGCAGTTGGGAACATCTTTTTGAGCTGGTGCAAGCCTGTGCCGAGGCGTTCTTGCCGGCCTATGTGCCGATTGTAGAGCGGCGGCAGGGGATGGAATGGGGGGAGCGGGAGCGACAGTTCCAGCTCTACCGGCGCGGGCGCTATGTGGAGTTCAACCTGGTCTACGACCGGGGCACGATCTTTGGGCTGCAGACCCAAGGCCGCACTGAGTCGATCCTGATGTCATTGCCGCCATTGGTGCGCTGGGAATACGGCTACGAGCCCCCGCCCAATAGCTGGGAAGCCAAGCTCTACGAAGTGCTGCGCCAGCCCCGGGAGTGGGTCTAGGCCAGCAATAGGCGTCCCTCTTCCTGAGGAGTGCAGTGTCTTCCTCTCTGCCCCTTGCCTACCGCTTTCAACCCCCCCGCCAAGCTGGGCCTGGAAAGGCGCCGGTGCTGGTGATGCTGCACGGGATCGGCAGCCACGAGGGGGATCTCCTCCAATTGGCTCCTTACTTGGATCCCCGCCTAGCGGTAATTAGCCTAAGGGCACCGCTTCCCTGGGGGGCGGGCGGCTTTGCCTGGTTTGAAATGGCTTGGACGCCGGAAGGGCTGGTGGGGGATCCGGAGCAAGCCCGCCGCAGCCGGGAGCTTTTAAGCCACTTTCTGGATCAGGGGATCCCGAGTCTGGGTTTGGATCCGGCGCAGGTGTATTTGCTGGGGTTTAGCCAGGGGGCAATTATGAGCTTATATCTGGCTCTCACCCAGCCTGAAAAGCTGGCCGGGGTGGTGGCAATCAGCGGTCGCCTTTCGCCAGAGATCCTAGCTGAGGCGGTAGAGCCCGCCCGGCTGCAGCACCTCAGTATCCTGGTGGTTCACGGCACCGCCGATGCCGTCTTGCCGGTAGCTTTTGGCCGCCAGATCCGCGACTACTTTACCTCTTTGCCCCTAAGCTTGACCTATCGCGAGTACGCAATGGGCCACGAGGTTTCCCCAGAAAGTTTGCGGGATATCCAAGGGTGGCTGCAAAGTCAGTTGGACAAAAAATGAACCCTGGGCAAGGGAAAGGGCTGGCGAAGCTCCCTCGCAGTAGGGCAAGATCCCGCTAGCCTCCTGGCGCCCAAAGGCAAACTGTACAATAGCGGCAAAGTTCTTGCCCCCTGAGCGTCTCAGTGAACGGCGGCCAGCTTCCCTACGACATTCTCATCCTCTCCAACGGTCCCGGCGAGCTGCTTACCTGGGTGCGGCCAGTCGTCCTAGAATTGCGCCAGCAACTGCCCCAGGCCCGTCTTTCTCTGGTGCTCTCTCCTTGTCCGCACGCCTCTGGACAAGAGATGAAGATAGCGGAGGAATTTATCCGGGTCGATCGGGTGCAGGATCCGGATTTTTTTCTGGCTTTTCTGCTCACGGGTCAGACCGAAGAAGCCTGGGATTGGGCCAAGCGGGGGGTGGTGCTGTTTCTAGGAGGGGATCAGTTTTTTGCCGTCTGGATTGCCCGTCGTCTGCGCTACCGCCTGGTGGTGTATGCGGAGCAGCGACCCCGCTGGCGACCCTGGGTAGACGCTTTTGCTGTACGGACGGAGGAGATCAAACGCCGCTACAACGGGGGACGCTTCCTGGGCCACCGCTGGGCCCCCAAAATGCACGTGGTCGGGGATCTGATGGCCGATGGCGTGGCCAGTGCCGTCTACTTGCCGGGGATACCTCTTCCCGGCTGGCTTAGCAGCCGATCCCTTCCCACACAGGCTTCTGGCGCTGCTCCCAAACCGACGGCAGGCTTTT
Source organism: Synechococcus sp. OH2 (assembly GCF_047462155.1). Taxonomy (NCBI): domain Bacteria; kingdom Bacillati; phylum Cyanobacteriota; class Cyanophyceae; order Synechococcales; family Synechococcaceae; genus Synechococcus; species Synechococcus sp. OH2. The sequence goes on along the minus strand of NZ_JANSIR010000021.1, from coordinate 2,598 downwards.
CCACCCTCCTCCAGCCCCTCCCCGATCCCATCGAGGAGCCGGAATCGGTGCGAACGGCACCGGAAAGGGTGGAATCCCGCTCTGCCGACGAAGCTTTGCTGCCGCACAGCTGGCAACGTCTCAGCGATGGCAACCGCACCCACTACCAGGTGGGGCTGCTCCCCGGCTCCAAGCCGGCCAAACTCTCCCTGGGGGTGCCGCTGGTGCTGGCGGTGGCGGATGAGTTGCGCCAGTTGCTGCCCAACGTCCGCTTCGTCATCCCAGTGGCTCCCGGCCAGACGCCACAATCGCTGGCGGCCTATGCCCATCCCAAGCTCAACCCCGATATGGCCGTGATTTACGGCACCTCGGCCACTCTGGAGCAAACCAATTTGGGATCCCACTTCGTCACCCCCTTTGGCACCACGGTACACCTGTGGACCAGCTTCCCCGCCTATTCGGTGCTGGCCAATTGCGACCTCTGTCTAACTACCGTCGGCGCCAACACTGCCGAGCTGGCTTACTTAGGGGTGCCAATGGTGGTGGCGATCCCCACCAACAAGCTGGAGGCGATGCGCGCCTGGGGTGGGATCCCTGGCCTGTTGGCTCGCCTGCCCGGTCTGGGCACCTGGCTGGCCCGCCTTATCAACAGAATTGCCCTGCGGTGGCTGGGTTACCTGGCTTGGCCAAACCTCTGGGCAGGACGCGAGGTAGTGCCGGAGCTGCGAGGACACTTGCGCCCGGCCCAGGTAGCCGAACAGATGCGGGCCCTGTTGACTGATCCCGAGCGGCGTCAACAGATGCAGGCGGAATTGCGGCGTCTGGGGGGCAAGCCGGGTGCGGCTCAGGCCATCGTGCAACTCGTGGCCCAGCAGTTAAGCAAAAGCTAGAGGAGGCGACCAATGCGCTCCCGCAGCTCGGCAGCGGCCTGCTCTAGGTGTTCGGGAGTATAGCCGGTGGTCTCTACCCTAACGGCAAGGTGGGTGTCCTGGCTTTCGTGGAGATGGAGCCACAAAATGTGACGGCCATCTGCGGTTTTGCGGTTGGCGGCCTTGACGCCGTTTTTGGGGGCAGTGTAGGCGCTTGGGTCGTAGCGAACCAGATCTACCCAAGGCAGCTCACGCAGGAGTTTTTCCACCTTGACCCAACTGCGAGGACGGTGATGGCTGCTGTCGCTGCGCAATTGGATGACCTGGGAGCGATCTCGACCAGAATCCGGCAAGCTTGCCCGCGGGATCCGCGGCTGAACTTGCGGCTGTAAGTAAGGCAAATACACCAAAGATTTGTATTGCTCGTGGATGTAGCAGACCGGGATCCCCAATTGGCTGCCCACCACGGCCATGACCATGGCCTGGGCTTTAAACCCCCCGGTGGCGGCAAAGGTGACGATCCCCTTGGCGCTCTCGGCCAACTGTTGCAACAGCTTGGCCATCCGCTCCAGCGAGGATCCCTCTAGCTCGTAGTTGATGCCGGGGAGGGGCAGCAGGGAAACCTGTTGCTGGCCCAGCGCTTTTTCAAAAAAGAGCTGCAAAATCTGGGCACACTCCAGTCCTTCAGGGGTTTCGGAGTACAGCAAAATCAAGGCATCCTGCGGAGTGGGATCCAGCCGGTAGTAGGTGTTGGTTTCGGCGCTGATCAGTTCCAAGTCTGTTTTTTTCATCCAGGCCAAGGCCCGTTCTGGATCGCCGATGGTTTTTTGGCCGACCCAAGGGCGCTGCGGCTGCAGGTCTTTGTCCAGGTTGGTAAGCAGAGAGGTGCCCACCGTCATGATGATGGTCTGCATGAGTTCCCCACCAACTTTTGAAGCAATAGACTATTAGGCTAGCCAAGCCCAGAAGCTCGGCCCATCTGCCCTTGCCAGTTCCTAGGAGGGTGGCGTTAGTGGACAGAAAAAGCCGTAGCCCTCAGCGCCGGCGGGAGTAGGGCCGAGGATAGGGCTGGCGCATCTGCCGAGCCAGGTACACCTGAAAGGTTTGGGCCACTGCCCCCGCCCGCCGCAGGGGAATCTCTGCCACTGGCTCAATTTGTTCAAAGTAGGTGCCGTAGGCGGCCGGGATCCCTGCTCTTGGCTGAAACAGCTTGGAGGTAATCAGCAGGCCATCCTGCCCTAGCCAATCTTCAGGTTGCGACCAAAAGGCAAAGCCCCGCAGATCCTCATCCAGGCAGGTGAGGGGTTTCTCCGTCAGCGGCGCCAAGGCCATGCCAATCTGGCCGCCCAAAAAGTAAGCGTTAGTGAAAATGAAATCCGCCTCCGCCAGAGCCTGGGCCAAGCGGGGATCCGCCTGAAATCGCCGCCGCAACTGTTCGATGTCAATCAACTGAGTCGAGGGATCCTGTTCCACCGGCCACAGGCCCAGACCGCCAGGCGCTTGCAGCAGCCCGTAGCGCACATGGGCCAGCCCCACCCCCACCAACAGGCTCACCGCCACCGCCGTTCCTGCCAAGAGCCGCCTTGCCTCCGGCCACCTTTCCCAGCGGGATCCCAAAAGCAAGCTCAGCACCCAGAACCCCGGCATCGGCCAGGTGGGCAAAATGGGCCGATAGCCCCCCATCAAGGTAAAAGCCAGCACCAGCGGCAACCCACAGGCCAAGATCAAAAGATGCTTCAGCTCTCGATCC
>NZ_JANSIR010000020.1:0-1752 GCF_047462155.1 Synechococcus sp. OH2 | reverse complement strand
CTGTGGACGGGCGCCCCCTGCAGTGGTGATCTCCAGCTTCATGCGGTTGCCGTGGGGCACCAGGCGGATATCGGTGATGCGGCTGAGGCTATGTGGATTGGCGGAGGTCAACTGCTGAGCGGCGGCTTCCTCAAGTCGGCCTTCTACAGCCAACAGGGGCAGCGAAAGAATCAAGCTCAGCGCCCATCCCCAGGCAACTCGACGGTTCATCATCCTCACACCTCACTCCGTTAGCCAAGCGTGTTCTTGCTTCACTGCAGCACGGGTTCACCCAGTGCTTCCCTAATCAAAGCCGAAATCTCGCACTTTGCCACTACCCATAGGTGATTGAGGGAAAAATTTTCCCGGATCTCCGATTCTGACAACACTACCTGCAGCTCATCGTCTGTAACCTCTCGACCCTGGCCATCTATCACAGGGATCCGGATACGTGCTCATCGTCAATAGAAACGGCTTGTCTCGCCAATTCCCAACTCCCCTCTCCCTCAGGGAGAGGGGCTGCTAGGGCGCTATCTTCTCAGCCAATCCAACAGAGTCGTTCCCCCCAGCCACAGGCCCACCAAAATGGAAGTGGTCAGTAGCCCCCCTGCCACACAGATCAGGGATCCCAGGCTGCAGAGGAGCCCATCTTCTTCCAGGAGACCGAAGGCGGTGACGAAGATCCCCATCGCCGGCAGGGTGTTGGTGCCGGGCACGGGAATGATCATGGAAATGCCCATCAAACCAATCCAAGTGCCCAGCCAGACCTGGCCCAGGCGGCTGGTGCAGACTCGTTGCCAACGGGGGCAGGCAACTTTTTCAATGCGCTGCAACCATGGGATCCCGGCCTGCACCCACTTTTGCAATTGCTTCCGTTCAATGGATGTCTGCAACACCCATGGCGGCAACCAGGGAGTGGTTCGCCCTGCCAGCATTTGCAGGGCCAGCAGTAGGATGACCACGCCAAAGGGAGTGGAATAGCCAGGGGCCGGCAGAGGTAAAGCCGAGGGAAAAGACAGCACTGCCAAAAACAAGCCAAAGCTGCGCTCGCCCGCCAGTTTGAGAATCTCTTCAATGCAGATCGCCACGGGTGGGGATCCCTCAGGCTGCTCTGGGTTTGCGGGAAGGCAGGCAAATCGGGCTAGCTCTTGGGATAGACGAGCCATAGGGGAGTCTGCAAACGGTTTGGGAGCCAACGATAGCCTACTGCAAATTCAAGGTTTGTTGGATATCTTGAGCGAAGGGGTGGTTTTGGAGAGGTAAGATGAGTGGCGAAGCGCTGGGCAAGAGGTTGGGCAGCGGTAGCCTTGGAGAAGGTCTAAAGAAGCGCGCCCCGCTCAGCCAAGAAATGGGTAGGTTGGGGGGATCCCTGCTGCTGGGATCCCTGTTGGTGGCAGGGCACGGTGTGGCCCTGGCCGAAGCGCAGTTGGAGGTGGGTACCTCCACCACCTTGCCCCCCCAGTCGGCTCCGCCGGTGTTGCCACCCCCACCGGTGGGAGTGCGACAAATTAGAGAGGATACCGATCCTGAGCAAACCGCCGATATGCCCCTTTCCTTGATGGCCGAGCAGGTGCTGGAGGCGGTGTGCGAAGCGCAAATCGATGCCCAACGCGCCCTGGCCCTCATGCCCGATCTGAGCGAATCCCACATCCGCGCCGCCTGTCCCAAGCGGCTGATCCCCAAAAGCTGAAGGAAAACAAAGGCGGCCCCAGACCTTGGGTTGAAAAGTACAGCCTGTTAAGGAATCAAGGGGTACAGTAGCAACACTTAGCA